>CAWVWD010000388.1:0-4757 GCA_963933585.1 uncultured Saprospiraceae bacterium | reverse complement strand
TGAGCTTGTTTAGATTTTGTTCATTCTGTTAGAAAGTTAATATCGGCGGACCAATCAATAAAACGGAAATAAGTTTTAAATGGACAGATACGATTTGCGATATTGAAGAGGAGTTATGTTGCAATGCTTCTTGAATTGTTTATTAAAATTGGATAGATTTTGAAAGCCTGACTGTTCCGCAATAAATTGAATATTATTTGTGTCCGTTTGCAATAAATTACAAGCATATTCAATACGTGTTTCGGTCATAATTTGTACAAACGTTTTTAAGGTATGTTTTTTTAAATAGCGGCAAAAGGCAGTTGGTGTCATATTAGCTACTTTGGCTGCATCAGCGAGTTTAATATCTTCTTTAAAATGGTTGAAAATGAAATTATGTACCGTATTTAAGCGATAGTAATCAGGAGAATGGTATTTTTTATCAGCTCCTTTTTTACTTAATAAACGGTATTCCTCCGTAGTGGCTAAATCTTGTAAAATATCCAAAATGAGGAAAATAGAGGGCATTCCTTCTAGGTCAGGAAGCTCCTTAAATTTTTCAATTAGCCGTGTCTTTGTTTTCCCTTGAATACTCATACCTTGTTGGCTCTTGATCAATAAGCGGCGGATGGGTAACATTTCGGGTAAGTCCATAAAAGGAGGACCAAATATATTGCTATTAAATTGTAAAACCAGAGACTTTGCTTCGTGTCTACATGGATTTTTTTTAAATTCTTGGTCACTTATAAAGGCATGAGGCAGATTAGTACCTAAAAAAGTTAAATCCTCTACCTCCATTCGCTCCACACTAGTGCCAATAAATCTTGTCCCTAAATTACGATAATGGTAAGTTAACTCTAATTCGGGGTGATAATGAAAAGGTATATTTATAGGATGTCCAGATTCCTTACGTAGAAAAAAGGATTTATTAACAAGAAACTGTATCTGCTCGTAAAAAGGTTTCATCTGGTGTGATTGCAATGGTTTGGTTCAATAATAAATTGTCATTATCCATCAGGATTAATTCTATGAAAGCGAAATAGATTACCTTGAACTTAGCTCAAGTTAAAAACTTTTAAAGAATCATAGAAAACCTGGCTTGAAGTTAATAGCCTCAACTTGACGTATGTTGTATTCACGCTGTGACTTTAAACTTTAAATCAGCGGATAAGGGATGTAATTAGATTTTATCTCACTTTTTAGCTTTGTGTTAGATATATCATATAGACTTATTTATAATTCGCTGATACTTATAATCCATAATTTGTAATTTTTTATGAGTTTTACGGCGAGTGATTGTATTTTGAAGTATAATTTAAGCTAAGTAGCTTTATTTATGTATTCGTATATTAAAAATATCATACCACTGTACATTTTGATTTTCTGGCAAAGACCTGACAGGTTTTTAAAACCTGTCAGGTCTGATTATCAACGATTTACAGAATATTTAATTTTTTCAAGATATAATTTTTCAAAAATGTATAGTCGTATGGAATACTTTATGTTTTGTGGATAATATTCAATTGCATCTCTTTTATAAAGATAAAGGCTTTTTTGTATATGTCATCATGAATTCTGTAGCGTAGAAGTCTATTTGGAAAAACTGCCTGTAATTGTTTAAAAACCGTCAAAAAATATATGATACCCCAAATATAAAAACAAAAATAGGTGAAACCAAGAAAAATCCTAATTTCACATATCGTACGATACTATAAAATTGAAATATCAAAGGCAAATCACTTTACTTAAGGGCAAACGCACCAAGTTATTTCGTTTTACAAATTAACTTAATTCATTATTTTATTTTTTTACTAAATCAGTTCGTTAGTGCATTCGTTCAGAAATCCTTGACAGTTAAACCGTGTCGGTTTTTAAAACCGACACGGTTTCTACGAGAATAAACTATCAATAACTTTTGAGCAGTTGCATTAGTTTAATCTTCCATCGGGAAAATCTTATCGTTTATTGTAACCGGTATTCGTCATTTTTTTCCTTGTGTGTTTTTCAAGAAATGAAGTACAGGTGCTATGCTCTCAAGCGGACTTTCTTCCATTGGGGTATGACCAGTATTATCCAATAGTACTAAGGTATCATTTGGCAAATCTGCATGAAATTTATAGGCATTTTCTACGGGAATTAATAGATCGTTTGCTCCCCAAAGTATAAGTGTTGGCTGCGGAATAGTTTTGATATTCGTATAAGCAGTATCTGCCAACATTCCGAACCTATCTACGAATGCTTGACGATTTCCTGCCCTGAGCGTGAGTTCAAAATACCTTTCAACCAGTAAGTCATTTACTTTTGACTTATCGAAATATACATTTTCAATACTGGCTTTCACCAAAAAACGGGGTGTTATAAAAGTAAGTAGTTTATTGAGCACGGGAGTTTGACCTATTTTAAAAGCAATTGGGACGCTTTTTGAACTTAAAGGATAACCTGCGGCATCTATTAAAATCAATTTTTTTACCTTATTCGGTTGTGCGATGGTATAGTTCCATGCGATTTGTCCACCTAAGGAATTCCCCGCTAATATACATTGTTCAATCCCTAAAGCAGTTAAAAAGTTATTGACGAAAGTCGTATAATGATCCATTGAATAATTGCGATCAGGAAATGGACCCGTTAAGCCGTATGCAGGAAGATCCATTCTAATCACTCGTTTTGACTGCTTCAAGCTATCCGCCCAAATATCAAATGTATGTAAACTCGATGCCGTACCATGGATAAGTACGATAGGTATAGAATCGGTTGGATTGCCTTCGTCTCGATAATGAATATTCATTCTATCGATAGCAATAAAGGAAGATTCGCTATTGGCGTACTTTTCTTTTAATTCATCCAAAGCAATATCTCGGTGACCAAAGAAGAGCATAACTCCTGCAATAATTAGCATAACGAAGGCTAAAATAATTTTTAAACTTTTAATTAAATATTTCATCGAAGTATAATTTTTTTTAAAATCGTCTTTTACACAAAGCTAAAAACTGAAATTTGAAACCAAGGTTAAATCTCGATTTCACATTTTTGTAATTCAAAAAAGTAACTGGTAATTAATTTTCGTCCTTTTTAGTGTCTTTCGCTATGAACAGCGAAGCCAAAAGGTCAATCGCAAACCATCTCCCTGTCTAGTACTGAAATAGCTTTACACCAAAAGTAAGGTTATGCGTAACAAAAATGGAATAAAACGAGTAAAAAGCCAAAAGCGTTATCCTATTGATTTAAAGCGAAAGATAGGAAAATCGTATTTAGCAGGAGAAGCGAGTTATGCGGTATTAGCGGAAGAAAACGGTTTTAAAAATAAAAGTGTTGTAAGAGAGTTCGTAAAATGGTATCGCAAAGAATTATTAAAAGAAGAAGAAATGCGAGGCGATAAAATTTTAAAAACGGAGGGAATTGATGGTTTTAATTCACCTGAGACTGGTAAAAATTTATCTGTATCAGAAGAGTTAGAATTGTTGAAGCGAGAATTAAAAGCATCAAGATTGAAGGTAGAAGGTTTGGAAACGATGATAGATATAGCAGAAACAACGTATAAAATTGCTATCAGAAAAAAGTCTGGTTCCAAACAGTCGAAGTCATGAAAGGTTACTATAAAACGGTAAGTTTAAGTTTTTTATGCGGCATGTTTGGAAAGAGCCGACAAGCGTATTATGATTATTCAAACAGAAGAGAACGAGAAAAATTTGAGGATAGTATTATAATTGATTTAGTAAAAAAAGAAAGAGGAGTCGCCAAACGAGTTGGGAGCAAACGGTTATACCTAATATTAAAACCTGATTTAGTACAACATGGAATCAAGATTGGGAGGGACTTATTTCATGAGGTTTTACGGGTTAATGGCTTTCTAATAAAGAAGCGACGAAATCGACAAAAGACAACGAATAGCCGTCATAGTTTACCCAAATATCCGAATATTTCAAAGGAGATAGCGGTTACAAAATCAGAACAACTTTGGGTAAGTGATATTACGTATGTGAGAGTTGGCAATGGTTTCTGTTATTTAATATTGATAACAGATGCCTATTCCCGAAAAGTTGTCGGGTATAATTTTTCAACAACTATGAATGCTGCTTTTTGTATGCAAGCATTAGAGGTTGCGATAGCAAATCGTCAATTTTCAAGTCGATTACTAACCCATCATTCGGATAGAGGGCTTCAATATTGTTCAGCAGTTTATGTTGAAATGTTAACCTCTAATGGAATTAAGATTAGTATGACGGAAAATGGAGATCCTTTAGAAAATGCGTTAGCGGAACGAATGAATGGTATTTTTAAGGATAATTTTGATATTGGTCAAGTCTTTAGTGATTTTGAAACTGCGGACATTTGTATTGATCAAGCAATAGATTATTACAATCATAGATTGCCGCATTCTTCTTGTGATATGAAAACACCTGCTCAAGCTCATTTACTTGAAGGTGTTTTAAAGAAACATTGGAAGTAATATGAGTTGGTGAAATTAGGGTTTTGCTTGACCGCAACACAAAGATTTTTATTTTAAATAATACGGTCAAGGACAAGCCTACGGTTTTTATAATTTTTTCAAGAAAAATGAAAAAATCACAAAAATCCTTGACCGTAATATTTAAAATCATAGAAGAGATGTTTATGCAGTCAAGTAAAACGGTCTGTCAATTTATGTAAATTATGTAAATTATGTAAAGCTATTTCAGTACTCTTTTTTTACTGTAAAGCTATTTTAGTACTTTTGAATTGGCTGTAAAGCTATTTCAGTTTTTAATTTTTAACTGTAAAGTTTTTTCAGGACGACACAC
>CAWVWD010000387.1:0-4759 GCA_963933585.1 uncultured Saprospiraceae bacterium | reverse complement strand
CAGTAACCAGAAACCAGTTGTATGAAATCAATAATAGAAAGTTTTGTAAAATATAAAATTTGGGCAAATGCATTGATAATACTGACGTTTGTTATCGGTATTATGTCATTGCTCAATGTGAAAAATACTAGTTTTCCGATAGAACCATCTAGTAATATCTCGGTGCAAGTAACCTATCCGGGTGCTGCTCCAGAAGAGATAGAAGAAGGTGTGGTTTTGAAAATCGAGGAAGCACTAAAAGGTATTGAAGGCGTAAAGGAAATTACGTCTACTTCTCGTGAAAACTTCGGTTCTGTGAATGTCGAAATCTTGAGTGATTATGATATTGATGAAATGGTAACGGAAGTAAAAAACGGTGTAGACAGAATTTCTTCTTTTCCAGTCGGTGCAGAAAAACCGATTGTTTTCAAGGTGAAAGCAGTGGATTTAGTTGGTATTATCTTGCTTCAAGGCGAGGTGACTCGCAAGAAACTGAGAGAATATTCTAACCTAATTGAGGATGAATTATTGCAAGCGGAATTGATTTCGCAAGTGAACGTTCTGAATATGCCGAATTTGGAGATTTCGGTGGAAGTTCCAGAAATGGTATTGCGAAAGCATAACCTGACTTTTGATGATGTGGCGAATGCGATTCGTAAAAATAATACGAATGTAGCGGCAGGTTCTATTAAGTCGAATACGGAAGAAGTGCTAATTCGTGCAGATGCGAAAAAGTATGAAGCGGCTGAATATGAGGAAATTATATTGCGCTCAAATGCTGATGGAAGCCGTTTGAAATTAGGTGATATTGCTACGATTACCGAGCAATTAGCAGATGTACCGGATAAGACAATTTATAATGGAAATAATGCCATAGCGATTCAAATATTGAAATTGAATGAGGAGGATTTATTGGCAATCACAGATTATTTATACGATTATATTGATGATTTTAATGAAGTCAATAAGGAAGTAGAATTAGTCTTTTCGCTTGATAATTCCAAGAATCTTTTGGAGCGTCGTGCTTTGTTATTAGAAAATGGTGGATTAGGGCTGTTATTAGTTATGATTGTTTTAGGCTTGTTTTTAAGTTTGAGATTATCGTTTTGGGTAGCGTTCGGTATTCCATTTTCTTTCTTAGGTATGTTTTTTCTTTTCGGAATGTTAGGCGGAACGATAAATCTAATTTCTTTATTCGGGATGATTTTGGTGATTGGCATTTTGGTGGATGATGGAATTGTTATCGCTGAAAATGTGTACGCACATTATGAGTTAGGAAAATCTCCTGCACGAGCAACGATTGATGGTGCTTCCGAAATTTTACCATCGGTTTTTGTTTCTGTTTTAACAACGATTATGATGTTTACGGTCTTCTTCTCGGTCGAAGGTCGGACGGGATCGATTATGCAAACCATTGCTATCGTGGTGATTTTGACATTAGTATTTTCACTTTTGGAAGCGATGTTGGTTTTGCCTGCTCACTTAGCGAGTAAAGCGGTATTGGAAACAGGAACGGAAAAACCTAAAAATGGATTTCAACGATTCGGTCAAAGTTTTAGAAATAAGACGGAAGGCGCGATTAATTTTATGCGGGATAGCATTTACGCTCCATTGCTAAAATTGGCAGTTAATAATCGTTACGTTGCTGCGATGATTCCGCTTTTATTTATGATTGTGGTTGGTTCAGCGATGGCAGGACAGAAAATTAAATTCACATTTTTTCCTGTGATTCCATTGGATTTTGTACAAGTTTCGTTGGTGATGCCGGCAGGAACTCGTGAAAATGTTACAGAGGAAAAATTGGTAGATATTTCGACGAGAATCATAAAAATTAATGACATTATTGAAAAAGAAAAAGGTATAAAAGGTGTCGTTAAAGGAATGCGTCTGGATATCGGCACGAGTGGACTTTCAGTCGGTGGTCGAGGTGGAGGAAGTGAAACTGGTGCGCATACGGGAAGTATTTATGTGGAATTGATTGAAGCTGAAAAACGTGGCGATGTAACGGATGCGGATGTGACAAAAGCGATGGGAAAAGCAGTTGGTGAAGTTCCAGAAGCAGAAAAGTTCATTATTGGCGGAAGCTCATTTTTCGGAAAAGCAGTTTCTATTAGTTTACGAAGTACGAATCTGGAAGAGATAAAAGCGTTCAAAGGTGAGTTGGTAGCGGAGTTGCGAACATTTAATAATCTGCGAGATATTACGGACAGTGACGTGGTTGGACAACGTGAAATTCAGATTAAACTGAAAGACCGAGCTTACGCTTTAGGTTTGACACACGCTGAAATTGCTCGACAAATTCGCCAAGGTTATTTTGGGGAGGAAGTCCAACGAATTCAGAAAGGAAAAGATGAAGTTCGGGTTTGGGTTCGATATACTCCGGAGGATAGAAAATCCATTGGACAATTAGAAGGCATGCGAATCAAATTACCGAATGGCAACGAATATCCGTTGGCGGACTTGGTAACTTATGCACCAGATAGAAGCGTGATTAATATCAATCATTTGGACGGTGGACGAGAAATTCGGGTGGAAGGTGATGTATCGGATTTGAGTGTTTCCGTTCCGGAAGAATTGGCGAAAATAGAAAGTGATGTTTTGCCGGTTTTACTAAAAAAATATCCATCAGTTTCTTATACACTTGAAGGTCAAGCTCGTCGTAGCGGTGATGTTCAGAGTTCGTTGAAACGTAACTTTCCGATTGTGTTTTTGATTACTTTAATACTAATTGCGTTGGTGTTTAAATCATTTTCACAAGCCTTATTGATTGTTCCGATGATGTTGGTATCGGTATTTTGTGCGTTTTTAGGTCACGGAATTGAGGACTTTTTACAAGGCGATACCTTTGTGCCAGTTTCGATTCTGAGTATATTTGGAATCCTGGCGTTGCTTGGCGTTATCGTGAATGATGCAGTGATTTTCTTGGATAAATTCAATCGAAATATGAAAAGCGGTCAGAATGTCAAAAAGGCGATTTATGAAGCTGGAATGGCTCGTTTCCGTCCGATTGTATTGACTTCTTTAACCACGGTTATCGGTTTATATCCGATTATTTTCGAGAAGAGTTTTCAAGCAGCATTCTTAAAACCGATGGCGATTTCGGTTGCTTACGGGGTTTTATTCGGAACAACCTTTATCCTTTTGACTTTCCCTGCGATTGTCTTAGTTGTGAATGATTTACGTAGAGGTTTTGCTTTTTTAATAAAAGGTTATTGGAAAACGCCAGAACAGGTTGAACCTGCGATGAGGCAATTGATGCGGGAGAAGAAGGAGAAAATTTAGTTTTTAGATTTATTCCGTATTAAATATTGATAAAATTAGAATAATAATGAAAAGATATAAAAATAAAATCAGCGAAATCTGCGGCATCAGCGGGAGATTTTCAATATACATCGTCCTTATTTTTGGCTTTTCGCCAATATTCGGACAAACGCAATTGAGCCTTTCGGATGCGATAAAAACTGGATTGGAGAATAACTTTCAAATTCAGATTTCGGAACAGCGGATTGATATTGCGAAGAATAATAATAACCTTGCTCAAGCAGGGAAATATCCAAATATTGATTTGAATTTGATTTCTGGAAATGGGATTCAAGATATTAATAATCCTGCTTCATTTTTAGATGGAACGACTATAACAAGCCTTGGTGTTACGCCGAATGTTGATATGCAGTGGGTTTTGTTTGACGGTTATAAGGTTCGGATTAATAAGCAACGGCTGGAACGGCTAGAGTTTCAGAGTTCGGGGAATAAGGAATTAGTCGTTGAGAATACGATTCAAGCGATTATCTTGTCTTATTATCGAGCCGTAATTGAACAAGAAAAAATTGGTGTCTTTAAAGAAGTGTTGAAACTTTCTCGAGATCGTTATGACTATCAAGTGATTCGTCGAGATTTGGGTGTTGGTAGTAAGTTCAATATTTTACAGACGAAAGATGCATATTTGAGCGATTCGATTAATTTGAAATTTCAAGAAACGGCTTTGGATAATGCAATTCAAAATTTGAACCTGACCATGGGTGTGGAGGATTTGAGAACGACTTATATGTTGATGGATTTATTGGAATATAATCGCATCGATTACGAAGCCGACGAATTACAACAAAAGATGTTTGCCAATAATCAAAATTTGAAAAATCAGTTTTTGAATTTGCAATTATTAAAGACTGAAACGGATTTTCAATCCAGTAATAAAATGCCTCGTTTGAGCATGAATACGGGCGTAAGTTATGCATTGAGCCAAAACTTTTTGGGCGATTTATCGGCAACAGGTCGTACGTTTCAATATTATTTAAATTTCTCTTTGTCATATAATATATATGATGCCGGACGTACGAAACGGGCGATTGAAAATGCAATTGTCAATGAAAAAATCGGTCAATTAACGATTGATGACCAAAAGCGAACGCTTCGTGGCCAGTTGCATATGAATGTGGCAAATTATAACCATCAAGCGGATATAATCGAATTAAATGATGCCAGAGTGAGCAATGCCAAAGAGAATTTGGAAGTGGCGGAGGAACGTTTTAAAAGTGGTGTAATTACGTCGTTTGATTACCGAAATGTGCAACTGGCTTATATTCGTGCGGCATTGACGAAGCTGGAAGCCGTTTATAATTTGAAGACGACGGAAACGGATATTATTCGTTTAACGGGTGGAATTGTTGGGTTTTAATAATTCGATTTTTTGGGATTGAAATACCGAGTTCTCGGTATGGATTGCTGATGACGCTTTAACGTGATTGGAACGCCGATGATGCCGAGACTACCGATATTCACC
>CAWVWD010000386.1:0-4773 GCA_963933585.1 uncultured Saprospiraceae bacterium | reverse complement strand
CTAATAATCAATTAAGCGTAATTAGTACTTTTCTGATTACCAAATGGTAGTATTGAATCTATTTAAAGGTTCATAAATAACTATTTGCTGCTCATAAAACGGCTAACTAATATCGATTTAAAACTTTTTATATATGCATTTCGTAACTTGCTGATAATTAAATTTTTTTGAAATTGATGCTTAGTTTTGAATGTCTATGAACTGTAAGAATAATTTTTAACAATGTGTTATCTAACAGATACACTTTCTGACCTGAAACTTGGTCGGACTTCACTCAAAAATCGTTTTTAGATAGTTTTTTCAAAAAAAGTTGATTTATTCAAATATATTTTTTTCATATTAAGAAGAAAAATAAAAAGAACAAACGGTTGTTTTATAACTTATTGATTATCAGTTTGTTATTAATTGTATATAAATATCGTTAAACCGAAATTAGCTGTAAAACGGCTGTTCAGAGATTTTTTACTTAGGAGTCTGATTATTCCGAAGAATATTAAGATTAGAGACTGCAACCTATCCGTTTAATAATATTTTTTTCTATTAATAGCTTAAATCTATTGATAGCTCGCTTTAAATATCTGTATTATGCAAAAAGAATATGACTTTCTATCGTTGAAATCCACTTTTGATAAAAAAAAGGACTTAAAAGAATATTTAGATTTAAGTTCAGATATGTTTTGTGTTTGTGATTTAAAGGGGCGAATTGTTTATACTAATGCATCTTTTAATATTGCAATGGGCTATGATTTGAATAATTTAGAGGGAAGGTTGTTTTTTAGAATGGTCTATATTGACGATTTAGCAAAAATGATACGTGCCTTATCAACGCATAAAAAAGATAAAAAGCCAATACAGCTTTTTGATAGTAGATTTTTGACAAAAGAAGGAAAAGTAAAATGGCTTTCATGGAATGTTGTGCATAATCAGTCAGATAGTTTATCTTATTTTTCAGCACGGAATGCCATAAAAGGCTACGAAGAACGCGAACAGTCAAAATCATTCAATACCGCATTTGATAAAGCTAAAGAGGCGATTATTATTTCCGAAAATATTGGTACTTTCGAGAATCCGAACCCTGCGATAGTTTATGCGAATCAAACGTTTCTGGATTATTCTGGCTATAGCTTTGACGATATTATTGGAAAAAATCCTCTGATGATGAGGGGAACTAATAAGAACGAAACGGTTGTGAAAAATATTAAGCAGGCGATGAAAAATTGGGAATCCATTGATGTTGAAGTTCGGAACCAAACAAAGCACGGGAAAAATATTTGGGTAAGTTTATCTATCTCTCCGATTACGAATGAAGAGGGAATCCTCACACATTGGATATCTATCCAAAAAGATATTACGGACCGGGTTATCAAAGAGGAGAAATTAAGAATGTTCGAGGCTGCTGTTGTTCATTCAAAAGATTCCGTTATTATTACAGAAGCGGAGCCACTTGATAATCCTGAGGGACCAAAAATAGTTTACGTCAATAACACTTTTTGTGAGACGACGGGCTTTACGAAAGAGGATGCTATTGGTAAAACGCCTCGTATTTTGCAAGGAGAATTAACAAGTGAGGAAGCAAAACGAAAAATAAAAAAAGCACTCCTAAAGTGGGAACCTATTCAGCTGGATATTGTAAATTATAAAAAAAATAAGGAACCTTTTTGGGTTGAGTTATCAATATTTCCTCTTGCAAATGAATATGGCTTATATACGCATTGGGTTTCGATACAGCGAGATATTACGGAAAGGATAAAATTGCAAGAAAGATTAGAGGATAAGGTAAAAGAACGAACTCGTGCTCTGGAACAATCAAATCGTAAGTTAGAAGCTTTCGCTTCGGTTGCATCTCATGATTTAAAAGCACCGATTAGGATGATTGTCAGTTATTTGGAAATCTTAAAACGTAAATTTACTCAGAAAGTAGGTAAAGAAAATGCTACGGCATATAAAGAAGAATTTGAGTATTTGGGGTTTGCACAGCAAGGGGCAAAAGAAGCCCATGATTTGATACAAGGAATCTTAAAATATTCCCAAATAAGGTCAGAGAAGGGAGATTGGGAAACTATTGACTTGAATAAGATTATAGAAAGTCTTTTAGTGCCATTCCAAAAAGATATTATAGCAATTGAAGCAAACATTATTTATGATAATTTACCTACGATTAAAGGGCATAAAATACAAATTAAGCAATTATTTCAAAATCTAATATCTAATGCATTAAAGTTTCGAGGAGATAATCCTTGTGAGGTTAGGATTGAGGTTTCTAACTTCAAGAAAGGTTATTTATTTGAGGTTAGAGATAACGGAATTGGTATGACGGAGATGGATAAAAAAGTGATTTTTAATCTTTTCGGGAGAGCCAAAACGACTCGAAAATACGAAGGGCAAGGAATTGGACTTTCTTTGTGCAAAGAAATTATAGAACACCATAATGGCAAAGTTTGGGTAGAATCAAGTCCTGGGAAAGGGGCTTCTTTTTATTTTAACATTAATACATGACAAAAAGAATTTTGAAGTATCTCTAAGCTTGAACTTTGAGATACTTTAAAATTATAGAAAATCAATATTTCGTTTTAAACCTAAGAACTTTGTTCGTTTTACGGCTGATTTTTGAAAGACTTTTCGGAAAACATCTTCTGTAACTTCTTCCCAATCATCTTTGGTCATACCCAATAAGTCTGGATGTGGCTCAAAAGCAGGTTCATCGTGTCGCTTGGAAAATTTATTCCATGGACAAACTTCTTGACAAACATCACAACCAAACATCCAATTATCCATTTTTCCTTGAAACTCGGTCGGCAATGCTTCCTTCAACTCAATCGTCAAATACGAAATACATTTGCTGCCGTCAATGATTTTATCGCCAACAATTGCCTGAGTCGGACACGCATCAATGCAGCGCGTGCAAGTGCCGCAATAATCTTTCATCGGCGAATCATAAACTAATTCTAAATCTAAAATTAACTCTGCTAAAAAGAAATACGATCCCGATTCCTTATTAATTAGCAATGAATTTTTACCAATCCAACCAGTTCCACTTCGCTCCGCCCAAGTTCGTTCCATCACTGGAGCAGAATCCACAAAACAACGTCCCGAAACTTCTCCAATTTCATCGTGAATGAAATTCAAAAGTGTTTTTAATTTGTGTTTAATGACGTGATGATAATCCTTGCCATAAGCATATTG
The DNA here is from genome assembly GCA_963933585.1 of uncultured Saprospiraceae bacterium. Lineage (GTDB taxonomy): Bacteria > Bacteroidota > Bacteroidia > Chitinophagales > Saprospiraceae > CAWVWD01. Next base: position 1,590 of record CAWVWD010000386.1, on the reverse strand, counting down.
CGAAATTTTTGGAGCAGTCGAATCCGTTGGTTTATCTGGGTTATGATAATTATATAATAGCGTAATCACTGATTTTGAGTCTTCGACTAGTTTCGTCGGATCGATTCGTTTTTCAAAATGATTCGCCATGTACGACATATTCCCGTTATAATTTTGATTCAGCCATTGTTCCAAAAGTTTTGCTTCGGCTTCTAGTTTTTCAGCCTTCGAAAAGCCTATAAACTCGAATCCTAAGCGTAAGGCTTCTTTACGAATAAGGTCGGTATTTTTTTTTTGTCTGATATTCGTTTTATTTGTAGGGCAAAAGGCAGACCTTTGCCAATTCCCAATGTGCTGTATTTAATAATCTCAATATTGTAAAACTACGTAAATTAAATAAAAAGGCAAAGGTGGATTTTTGTTATAATATTGTAATTTACGATTGATTTTTTTTTAGAATCACCGAATAACGGCAAAGGCGTGCCTTTTGTCTTACAAAATGATAAAATGAAAATCTTTCCTCATATTCTTTGTCGAGTTAGCAGTTTATCTTTTGATGAATTGAAGCGACTGAACCTGTCTGATGAATTTTGTGATTTATTGAATACGCAACGTTTATTGGAAAATAAATTTGAGAAATGTAAAGCGGAATTATTAGTAAATTTAAAATCCTTTGATGCGACTTTTTTGGAGTTCTCGATGATTCGGAAAATGAAGAAATTAGTTCATAAAAATAGATTATTAAATACGATTATGTTGGACTTTACCTTAACTCTAGGTGGCAGTTGTGGTATGTATAATGATTTATTGAATCAAAAAAATGAAATTGCTGAAACGGTTGAGCGAACATTTGAAATAGAAAATTTACGCACAAAGACAGAACTTCAGTGTTTAGCTCAAAATCCTAACTTTCAAAATGCTTTACCGCTTTCGAGTATTTTATTTGCCAAATCATTACGGAATTACTTAAATAAAAATCCTAAGCATTTTCGGAAAAAGGAATTACAAACCGAGCAAACCGTAATGCAATATATGGCAAGAATGGCCGCGAAAACATCGCCTTTTTCGAGCTTTACGAAAGTTAGTAGTGTCACGCTCCAGAGCAGTGAGAAAAAATATATTTCGACTTCCCAAAATGGTCGTATGTTGTCGTATAATAATTTCCTTTTACAATTATTTCAATCACTTTTTATTTCCAATTCAGAAATTTCAAATTATTTGAATATTCGGATAAATTCAACGTTGGAAAAAGATGAAAATGAATATCGGTACTTGGTGAATGTGCAGAATGTGGAGGGTTTTCAGCGTGTAGAAATTCAGGGAATTTTGGAAAGAATTGAATTCTTTTTTATTGAAAATGAGGTGTTGACAAAGTTGGAACTATTGGAGAAAATGGAAATTGAGATTGAAGGAAAACAAGGAGAATTATTAGGTTTTGTGGCGGAGTTAATTGAAATTGGATTTCTGGAAATTGAGTTTGGGTTTCATGGAAATATGGACGATTGGCTGGAAAAAATAAGTGATTTTGTAAAAGTGACAATTGTTTTTGATGAAGCTGATTTTCAGTTTTTTCAATATTTAAAGATAGAATTAGCGGATTTTCGAAATGCG
>CAWVWD010000385.1:0-4773 GCA_963933585.1 uncultured Saprospiraceae bacterium | reverse complement strand
GAATTAAAACTATTAAAATCGTTGACGAAAATACGAATAATTATAAAATACTTTACCATTATCGGCTTGATGAAAATGGTTTTGTGAACAATTATGATGTAATAAACAGTGATTTTGATTATCAGTTTTTTTATGAACGAGATAGTGAACGAATATTAAAAAGAGGTTATTTAATCTATAAAAGAGATACTTCCTGGACTCACTTTTCTTATACTTCTTCAAGTATGATGATTCATCATAATGATATCGGACATCACGTTTTGCGACCTTCTGAATATATTTTTGATGATAAAAATCGAGTTGTAAAATTTATATCTCATACTTCAAAAGATACCACAAACTATGTTTACGATGAAGCTAATTATACGTTTACAAACATTGAGACTACAGGACGTGATACAACAATAAGTAAAGTCTTTTTTAATAAAAATTGGCACCCAATAAAAGAGCAATTTTATGAAAATTTACTGAAAATTTTTGAAGGAAATTATACTTATGAAAATAACCAATTGGTTAAACATGAATTTTATAAACTTGAATTAAAGCCGATTAATTGGGGAGATAATTTTGAAAATATTCCTAATTTTAATGACCCTGATAACTATGAAAAAGATTCACATCAAACTGTTTTCCACTATAATTCCACCGGCTTACTAGAAAAAATAATCCAAACCACAGACCAAGGAACTTGTAAATATCAAGTCTATTATTATACGGAATAAAATCATTTTCAACCTAAAAAATAATAAAAAAACGGTGTCTCCGAAAATTTTCGAGGACACCGTTTTACTCGTTAGAGCAAAAATTATAAACTATCACTTATTCCATTCTCAATACAGAACTCACATTCTCGATTTCTTTCAACGTTTTCATCAATAGATGTAACTGATCTGTATTCGCTACCACGACGCTAACTTCACCAGTAAAGAAACCTTCGCCACCTTCCATTTTGATAGACCGCATATTAATACGAAGCACATTCGTGATAACATGTGTCAATTTCTGAACGACACCGATGCCATCAATTCCAATGATTTTCAAATCAACAATAAAGTCCGTATTATTGGTGATAACCCATTCTGCACTCATTACTCGATACCCGTAATTAGCTAATAAGTTCGTCGCATTCGGACAATTTACACGATGAATTTTGATAATTCCGACTCCAGTGGTGTAAGCAAAAATATTATCTCCTTGAACTGGCGAACAACAAGTCGCTAAATCATAAACATATTGAGAAGCATCTTCGCCGCTGATTAAAAGTTTGGGTATTGCACCTTTTTTATTAATCGTTTTTTCAGGAATAACTCTAGTCGCCATTTCATCGAAAATCAATTCTTTATACTCAATTAATTTCCCGGCTTCTACTGCGAATTTCTTTAATTCCTTTTGGATATTAATATTTTCTTTATCAATCGCAAAATAGAGATCCGTTCTATTTTGGAGTTTGAAATATTTAACCAAAAAGTCTAAGTTATAATCGTCAAAAGTTGCTTTTACGCCTTTCAATTTTCGAATCAAAAGCTCTTTCCCAAATTCTGCACGTTGACGTTTTTCTTCTCTCAAGGCCACTCGAATTCGAGTTTTCGCCTTTGTCGTTTTAACGTATTTCAACCAACCTTCAGATGGTTTTTGACTTTTATTAGTAATCACCTCAATGTGATCGGCATTCCGAAGTTCGTAACTCATCGGAACTAATTGATTGCCGACTTTTACAGAAGTACAGCGAGAACCAACTTCCGTATGCACGCTAAAAGCAAAATCTAAAGCGGTCGCACCTTTTGGTAAAATCTTCATTTCCCCTTTTGGCGTAAAGACATAGACCTCTTCGGTGAATAAGTGAGATTTGAATTCATTCAAGAAATCAATCGCATCTTCCGCAGGATTTTCCAAAATTTCTCGAACGCCACTTAACCACCTATCAAATACTTTTTCGGTTGCGTTTCCTTTATATTTCCAGTGAGCGGCCAAACCTTTTTCCGCAATATCGTTCATTCTATCACTACGAATCTGGACCTCCACATATCGACCTCGTGTTTTTTTTGCACCTGTTTCGATGATTTTTTTGTAAGGTACAATGACCGTTGTATGCAGGGATTGATAACCATTTGATTTCGGTTCTCTCGTCCAATCTTTCAAACGATCCGGAATCGGCGTGTACATATCTGTCAGAATCGAATACACCCTCCAACACATTTGACGTTCCTCTTCCTCCAACACATCCAAAACAATCCGGACAGCGAAAATATCATAAATATCTTCTATCTGAATCTGCTTCTTTTTCATCTTATTCCAAATCGAAGAAATCGCTTTGATTCGACCATAAACTTTAAACCTTCCTTTAAGCTCTGGATATTGACTTAAAGTCTTTTTCACCGGATTAATAAATGATTTAATAAATTTATCACGGTCATCTTTTGTTCGCTCTAATTCTTTTTCAATAACAGCGTAATGATCGACTTCCATTATCTTCATACAACGATCCTCAAACTCTGTTTTTAAGTTATAAAGACCTAAACGGTGAGCAAGTGGCGAATAAATATAAGATGTTTCCGAAGCGATTTTAATTTGTTTATGATGAGGCATTGAGCCAATTGTCCGCATATTATGCATTCGATCAGCCATCTTAATTAAAACTACCCGAGGATCATCCGCCAATGTACTTAGTACCTTTCGAAAGTTTTCCGCCTGTGGACTTTCTACATCAAAAAGGTTATCGAACTTCGTCAATCCTTCCACAATTTTTCGGATTCGAGATCCAAAATCTCGTTCAATATCTGCACCTTTTACATTCGTATCTTCAATCGTATCATGCAAAAGTGCCGCGATAACCGAAGTGACGCCCAATCCAATTTCTTCCGCACATATTTTTGCGACAGCAATCGGATGTAAAATATAAGGTTCTCCTGATTTTCTGCGTTGCTCTTGATGTCCGACAACAGCTATTTCGTAAGCTTTACGAATCAATTCTGTGTCTTTCCGTTTCCTTTTCACATTAATACTTCGCAATAAATCTCTATAAGCATTAATAATCACTTTAGTTTCCACTTCATTATGTACAGCAAGTGTAGTTTCTGTAGGCATATCTTTTATATTTAATTCGAGTAGTGAATTACAGATTCGCAATTTATTACTCGAATAATTTTGTCGTTTGTATCGTTTGGTCTCCATAACCAATTATGGTTACCTAATTAAAACCTAAAAGAAGATATCGAATAAAGTTACCCTCAAGTGGGCAACTAAAAAATGATACAACTCCCATTTATATTAGATTTTAGACCTTTAAAGGAAACTAATTTACTAAAAAAACCGCTCTGATGCTGTTTTTAACAAAAAATATTTGGGTTTAATTCTCAATTTCTACAAAATATAGATTAGCTATTATTAAAGAAACTTAAATTTTTATACTGAAAGACTAGTAAAACATTCATTTTTAGTATTTTACCAAAAGTAAATGAAGAATATTTTTATTAAATATGATACTTTATTAAATTAAAAAAGTTATCTTTGCACCGCAAATTGAAAAACGCATAACAGACAAAAGCGGGTGTGGTGAAATTGGTAGACACGCTAGACTTAGGATCTAGTGCTGCGAGGCTTGGGGGTTCGAGTCCCTCCACCCGCACACACAAAGAATGAATATCATTCAAAAATTATTACTAAGTGTACGCATTAAGTCGTACACTTTTTTTTTATCTAAAATTAGGTGATTGTTAAGATTTCTCAAATCGAAGAAAAGAATCATCTACCAAAATAGGTTTAACATTATGCCAAATATTTCAGAAGAGAAAACAGGTAACCTTACCGCTCGCGTGACTGTTACAATACCTCATTCAGAATATGCTCCAAAAATAAAAAAGGAGTTGAAGCAGCATCAAAAAACGGCTACTTTCAAAGGGTTCCGTCCAGGGAAAACACCAATGTCTTTCATTAAGAAAATGTTTGGACAACAGGTGATGGCTAATGAGATGAACAAAATGCTACAGGATAGCATGGTGGAATATCTAGAAGATAAAAGTATTTTCGGACAACCAATCCCTGTTGATGAGATTGAAGGTTTCGACTTGAAATCTACGGATGATTATAATTTCATTTTTGAGGTAGGATTCGAACCAACACTTGAGTTAAATCTTATTACTGAAACTGCTTTCAATAAGGAAGTTGTTAAGATAGATGAGAAATATCTTGAAAGAGAATTAAAAGAATTGAGACACCGTAATGGTGAAGTGGAAGAAGAAGGTGAAGTGGTGACTTCTAAGAATGATGTACTTCGTGTGAAGTTACAAGAGATGGAAGGCGACGCTGTGAAAGAAGGTGGTGTTGAGGCTGAAACATACTTAGGTGTTGATTTATTCGCTAGTGAAGCTTTACAAGAGCAGGTTATGGGCTTGAAAGTAGGAGCTACTTTTACAGCTAAATACAACGAAATCAGCAAAGAATTTACGGAAGACCGTGTCAAACGTTATATTCTTAAGTTAGAGGAAGATAAGAATGGAGAATATCCGGCAGTAAATGAAAGTTTCCAAGTGGAAATTTTATCAATTCGTCAAGTGAAAATTGCTGAATTGAATGAAGAATTCTTTAACAAAACAGTTGGAGAAGGCGCTGCAAAAACAGAAGAAGAATTCAAAACCATTTTAAGCGAAAGAATCGAAGGCAATTTACAGCAAGAAGCGAATACTCGTTTATTCCTTGCCGTTCAAAAAGCATTGATTGCTGAAAATGATATCGAGTTTCCTGAAGCATTCTTGAAGAAATGGTTATTGTTCAGAA
>CAWVWD010000384.1:0-4781 GCA_963933585.1 uncultured Saprospiraceae bacterium | reverse complement strand
TTTTGAATAATTTTTGAATAATTTTTGAATAATTTTTGAATAATTTTTGAATAATTTTGAGTTTCGAAAAGTTCTTTTAAATTAAAAATCATCAAAAATATTTTCAAAAATATTATGAAGACACTTAGAATATCCAGCCCAAATTAAAAGTCGAAAACAACAAACCTTTTGGTTTCAGAATTTGACACCATTCCTTAATTGCAGCTATCGGATTTTTTAAATTATTAATACCTAAATTCAAGGTAATTAGATTCACATAACTATCGGAAACATTGATTTTACAGTATCCACCCTAATAAATTTCATATTTCCAATATCTATAACCTTCCCTTTTTGAATATTTTGTTCCATCGATGTTTCCCAAATATCCACACCAAATTTTCAATAACTTATATCAAATTTTCTCGACAATATCAGCCATAAAATTTATTCTAAATCTAATATCTGTAATCATTTCACCCTTTCCGTATTCGATATTTCGTAATAATGAATGTCTCAGGATAGCTGACTAAATCGATAATTCATCAAAAGTAAAACGGTTTATGGCTTTCGCCAATCGTAGATTTTCTGAAGGTATTTTACATGCCTATTTTTTCAGAAAAACTGTTTTAGTGATTTTCTGAAAAAGATTAAAAATAATATTCCGACATCGAATTATAAAAAATCCAAAAACTTTAAATGTTTGGTGTATTGAAATGTTATCTTTGCGGCTTCAAACTAACAAATTCAATTGATGACTATCAAACAATACATACCAAATTTAATTACTTTAGGAAACGTCATTTGCGGCTGTCTGGCTATTAATAGCCTTTTCACAGGAGATTATATGATGGTTTTCTGGTATTCTTTCATTGCTGGTTGGCTGGATTTAGGCGATGGTTTAGCCGCTCGATTGCTGAATGTAAAGTCTGAACTTGGAAAAGAGTTGGACTCGTTGGCAGATATGGTGACTTTCGGCGCTTTGCCAGGTTTTATAATGTTCCATTTGATTTCAGAATCATTGAACGGACAACCAGAATATTTGGCTTATATCGGTTTTATCGTAGCCGCGGCTTCGGCATTTCGATTAGCGAAATTCAATTTAGATACTCGCCAAACATCTAATTTTATTGGTGTTCCAACACCTGCAAATGCAGCATTCACAGTTGGTTTATTATTGATTTGGCATTATGGTAATTTAGGTCTAAAAGGATTATTAACAACACCAGTTTTAATTATTTTGAGTTTAGTAAGCTCCTATTTACTAAATTCTGATTGGATGATGTTTAGTTTTAAAATGAAAAATTTCAAGTGGCAAGGTAATGAAGTTCGTTATTTGTATTTAATCCTTAGTATTGGGTTAATACCTTTTGTCGGTTGGTCAATCTTCGGCATTGGATTTTTCATTTACGTAATCCTATCTTTAGTTTTTAGAAATAAAATTATTTAATTATAAATGCGAACAGACGTATCTATAATATATTAATAATTATTATCACAAGAATAAATTTATAGTTTTTAAAAATTCATAACAATTATAAAAGATGATATTTACAGCACAAGTTGAGGTTTTACCTTTGAAGGAATTATTAGATCCACAAGGAAAAGCAGTTGAAAAAGGATTAAAAAATTTACAATTAGATGCGATTCAAGGTGTTCGCATCGGAAAACACATCGTTTTGACGATAGAAGCTGCTGACGAAGCTGCGGCTAAAGCTGCTGTAGAAAAAGCATGTGAAAAATTATTACACAATCCTGTAATGGAATCTTATACTTACACGATTAAGTAATAAGTTGGTCGTTCATAATTGGTAATAGGTAGTTTTCGTCATTACGTAACTACCTACTATCAACTGTAAACTACAAACTTCCTACTACCAACTACAAACTATGTTAAGCATCGTTCCGACTCCAATTGGTAATTTGGAAGACATGACTTTCCGTGCGATTCGGGTTTTAAAAGAAGCAGATTTGATTTTGGCAGAAGACACTCGAACGTCCAAAAGATTAATGACGCACTATGAAATCGATACGCATTTAAAGTCCTATCATCAACACAATGAGCATAAGGTGTTGGAAAATATTATCAATCTTTTACAAAGCGGCTCAAAAATCGCCTTGATCTCTGATGCTGGTACGCCTGCAATTTCGGATCCAGGATTTTTACTGGTTCGAGAATGCGTCAAGCAACATATCAAAGTTGAATGTTTGCCTGGAGCGACAGCTTTCGTTCCTGCTTTGGTTGCCTCTGGTCTACCTGCCGACAAATTCTTTTTTGAAGGTTTTTTGCCACATAAAAAAGGTCGCCAAACTCGCCTTAAATATTTGGCAGAATTACCGATTACTTTCGTTCTTTACGAATCACCTTATCGGCTAATCAAGTGCTTAAAACAGTTAGCAGAGTTTTGTGGAACAGATAGAATGGCTTGTGTTTGTCGGGAGATTTCTAAATTCTACGAAGATGTTTACACGAATACTTTGGAAGAATTGATAAAATATTATGAGGAAAATTCGGATAAAGTAAAAGGGGAAATTGTGATTGTTGTGGGAGGAAAAAATTAATAAAGATATCAATGAGGAATGAGGAATTATCGTTCTAACGATTACGCTTTCACGATAATTCCTAACTTCTAATTCCACGACTTGTCCTGAAACCTCGAAACTCCCAAATTAAGCGATTGGTAATACGCCACAATCTGCAATTGTAACAGGAGATTTTGGTCTATCACTGTGATTTGTATCAGAATTTTCGATAGCTTTAACTACGTCCATTCCTTCCAAAACTTGACCAAAAACAACATGACGATTATCTAACCAAGGTGTTTTGATTGTCGTAATGAAGAACTGTGAACCATTCGTGTCCGGTCCTGCATTTGCCATTGACAAAAATCCTGGTTCTTCATGAGTCAAACCGAAGTTTTCATCATCAAAACGATCCCCATAAATAGACTTTCCACCCGTTCCGTCTCCAGTTGTAAAATCTCCACCTTGTATCATAAATTCTCTAATCACTCGGTGAAATTGTGAACCTTTATACCCAAAACCATGCTCGTGTGTACATAATTCATGAAAATTCTTAACTGTTTTCGGTACAACATCACCGAATAATCCAATTACAATTCTTCCTTCTTCCTTACCACCAATCGTGATATCAAAAAATACTTTTTGTGTTACTTTCTTTTCCATTTTTCTATTTTTTCACACAGCATCACCATGTGTTATTGATTTCGCCCCATTAGGACTTTTTGTTAGTATAGTGCGGCAAACTGTTAACTGGAATTGCCAATTTGATTACGCCTGAACGTACATCAAATATTTTTCTTTATAAAATTCTAAATCAAAGTAATCTTTCAAGTCAAAAATATCAACAAATTCATAATGCGGTAATAATTTGATTTCCTTTTCTGGATTTCCACCTTTTAGAGCAAGAATACCGTTTGGAACGGAATTTATACCTTCCTCCTTAATCAAGTGACGAGTCCATTCTCGCAATTTATCAATTGGTGCAACTGCACGACAAACCACGAAATCAAATTGTTCCTTATATTCTTCTCCTCGTTGTTGTAACGCTCTGCAGTTTGGTAACTCTAATGCTTTCAAAACTTCTTGCGTCACAAAAGCCTTCTTTTTTCGGCTATCAATGAGCGTAAAAAAAGAATCTTCAAAATAAATTGCCAAAGGAATCCCAGGCAAACCGCCACCAGTTCCCAAATCAAGCACATCCGTTCCCGGCTTAAACTGAATCGCTTTCGCAATCGCCAAAGAATGTAAAATATGATGCTCGATGACATTATCAATATCCTTTCGAGAAATCACATTGATTTTATCATTCCATTCTTTATACAAATCAGCCAATTGACTCAATTGTGCTAATTTTTTTTCCGTTAATTCCGGAAAATATTTTTTTAAAATCATTATTCGTTCGTTAATAATATTCTTGAATGACTGGTTCACACAGCGTTGCCATGTACTAATGTTATCACCCTTTTGAGGGGTTTTCGTTTGTTCGGATTTTCTTCTTTTCGACTATAAGCTATCAACTACCCACTTTCCTTACGGTGCTAATCGCTCAATTTTCCACTCCTCGCCAACTTTCATATAACGAATTCTATCGTGCAGGCGACTCGTTCTACCTTGCCAAAACTCAATCATCGTTGGTTCGATTTGGTAACCGCCCCATTGTTCTGGTCGAGGTAAAGTATCTTCATCTCTATATTCCTCTTCCAAACTTGCTTTTCGATTTTCCAAAACACTTCTATCTTCAATCACAGAACTTTGTGCTGAAGTCCATGCACCGATTTGACTACCTTTTGGACGGCTTTGGAAATAAGCAGTTGAAGTTTCTACACTGACTTTTGAAACTGTTCCTTCAATACGAACTTGTCGTTGCATTGTCAACCAACAAAATGTCAAAGCCACGTTTGGATTTTCCGCCATCTCCTCGCCTTTTTGACTGTTATAGTTCGTATAAAAGACAAACTGACCTTTATCCATACCCTTTAACAAAACAATTCGAGCAGAAGGAACTCCTGATTTAGAAGCCGTTGACAGAGTCATCATATTTGGCTCTAACTCTTCAGAATTAGTGGCATCTTTGAACCAAGCAGCGAATTGTTCTATCGGATTTTTGGTTACGTCTGACATTTCCAAAGTATCCTTTTGATAATCTTCTCGCATTGCTGCGATTTTTTCATTTTGTATCATAACCGTGTAGAATATCAAATATCAGATAAGGAATTTTGATCTAAAAAATTCCTTATCTGATATTCATCACTCAATAAAAAATCAAAGCTACAATGTTA
>CAWVWD010000383.1:0-4798 GCA_963933585.1 uncultured Saprospiraceae bacterium | reverse complement strand
GCAGAGACGCAAAAATGTTGTCTTTCCGGAACCCGATGGTCCAACAATAGCCGTAAATTCACCAGCTTCAATTTGAATATCCACACCTTGTAAAGCATGAACAGAAATCGAGGAGTCAGGATTATAAATTTTATGCAAATTTTTAGTTTCTATGACTTTCATTTCTTATTTTTTTATATCGATATGCTACATACGTGAAACCTGAAGTTCAAAAACTTACTTTTTAGATAACAATCTTTAACCAGGCGAATATCAACACATTAGTACGTCAACATATTCTTTAAATCTTATTAATAGCTTCAATCGGTCTTAATCGTGTTGCCTTAAAAGCAGGATAAATCGAGGCGAGCAAAGCGGTAAAAAATACAGCAACCGAAACGGAGAGGTAAAAACTCGAATCAATTGATGGATAAATCATACTGCTCATTCCGTATTCCGCCAAACTATCCTCGTAAGCCGATAAATCAATTCCGTATTTGTTCAAGTAGGTCACCGTAATAAAACCCAAAAACACACCGACCGGTAAACCGACCAAAGAAAGCATTAAGGTTTCCAAGACAATCATTCCAAATATTTTAATTCGATTCATACCAATTGCCATTAATATGCCCAACTCTTTAATCCGTTCCAAAACGGCCATTAACATCGTATTAATAATCCCAAAAATCAACGCAATCATTACGATAAAAGTGATCACGCCTCCGGTAGCTTGAAACTGCGTTTCAAATAATTTTATCATCGGCTGTACTTCCTCATAAGTTTGCACTTTCACATCATTATGAACGATTTGCAAGCCTTTCGCAATCGTCCTTGTATCCTTTATATCATTTAAGACGACTGCCATTTCGTGGTAATTTCCGTGGTTCTTAAAAACAGGCGAAAAGTCATTGATTCGAGTGTAAACAATACGTTCATCAAGTCGCGTGTTTCCAGTACGGTACAAACCTATAATTCGATAAACCTGACCGGTTAATTCTCCTTCCATATCTTGATATTGCAAGGATATTTTTTTGCCAACTTTGATTTTCAATTTGTCTGCCAATGCTTGTCCAATTAGAATCGCATTAAGTTTATCATTATCAAAATATTCCCCTTCTTTTATTTTTCCTTTTAAATCCGTCACTTCCGCTTCCCCTTTCGGATCGACGGCTTTAATCATCACCCCTTTTGATGCACGAGGTGAATTAATAATACCACTGGTAATAATACGAGGAACGACAGATTTCACACCTTCTGTACGCTTCACCGATTCCAAAACTTCCTCCGAGTTTGGAATTACAAATTCACTTTCGTTTTCTTCCAAAAAAGTTGGCGTATGAATTTGAATATGCGAAGTTTGGTTATTAATAATCTCAGCGATATACATATCACCAATTCCAGTAATCCAACTATTGATGAATGCTAAAGCCCAAACACCAAGTACTATCGCTCCGATGATTAACAGACTTCGAGCTCGACTTCGCCAAATATTTCTCCAAGCTATCGTTATTAGCATTTTTTTTAATTACTAATTACTGAATTCTTGATTCCAATTATCGCATAAATGCAACAACCGTCCATCAACTATTCAGTAACTTATGATTTAACTTTTGTTATCTTTTTCCACAGATACAACCTATAGGAATACCTAATATCGCATCGCTTCAATCGCCTTTAACTTTCCAACTTTCCGAATAATAAAGAGCGAAAGAAAAATAGACAAAATGAAAATCGTCACCGCTTCATTTAAGAAAATGCCTAAATCAAAACTGAATGGAATTTCGGCAGGAACGCCAAACGAATCATAAGTCGATTTCGCCTCTTCTCCCATCAATGATATTGGAATTGGATTTTTGTAAAAATGATAAATAATTGGAAGTGCAAATCCCATCCCAGCCAAAACGCCTAACGCATTGATTGCCCACATTTCTAATGAAACCATCAGGCTCAATCGCCAGCGTTTCATACCAATCGCATTCATTACACCGAATTCATATTCTCGTTCTTTAAGCATCATGAGTATCGTTCCAAAAATCACAAATGCAATAATCAAATATAAAATCATCGGAACAATTTTACTCCCAGCATCTTTCAATTCTCGGGTTTTCAATAACTCCACCATCAAATTTTCCCAAAGCATCACATCATAAGTCAAAGCCGTATCCAATTTACTTTGCAAAGTTTGGACAATTTGTTTCGCTTGACGAGGTTTTTCGGTATCAATCACCAAAGCCGTGATTCGATTATCCGCTCCAAAAAGTTCTTGAGCATTCGCCAAAGTCATGAAAACCATTCCACGCATCTGCGGCATTCTAAACTTCACAATCCCTCGAATCGGATATTTACCAGCAGCATTCGCCCCTCGAAACCCTTGACCGATGAAAACCATTGTATCGCCAACCGATAATTTCATGGCTTTCGCCAATGTATCGGCAATCAAAATTCCGTCATCATCTTGCTCCAAATACTTTCCAGCAATCACAGAATCTGCTACATGCGTCATTTTATTTTCTGCAGCAGGATCCGTTCCCACAATTTGCATCGGTTTTGTTTTCGTCTTAAAAGCCGCTAAAACATAACCTTCTAAGCGAGGAATCACCCCAGAAACATCTTCTGTTTCCCTTACGACTTTCTGTAATTTAGGCGTATATTCAAAAGAATTATCCAATGACGGTTCTTCCCAATAACCTTTTTGCTGCACTTGAGCATAACCATAATATCCTTCTACAATTCCGTTGATAATCGTATCCCAACTACCAGACTGAAAAGAGTTTAGCAGAATAGACAAGAACACACCGAAAGTCACCGCCGCAGCCGTGATAAGCGTTCGAGCCTTGTTTCGCCAAATATTACGGCTTGCCATTTTGATTAAACTTTTCATATTTTTCGAGTTTCGAGTGGCAGGTTGCGGATTGTGGGTTACGGATTTTATCGTTATTATGACAGATTCGTTCGTTTTTTGAATTTGTAACTCAAATTTTCGAAATCCTTTATTTATGACAATTTTGAATTTTTAATTACAAATTTTAAAATCGCTATAATTCGTCGCCAAAAGGATAAAACCCGCAATCCGCAACCCATCTATCTCAATTTTTTTATATTCTGAATCGTAAAAAATGACTCTTTTAATTTCACCTCAAACTGAATATCTTCATACTCCAAAATCGTTCTATTATTTGGTTCATCCGCAGGTTTAACAATCATTTTTGTTGTAATCATTCTGCCACCCATTTCTTTAATATTCGTTCCCAAGAACTTATTGACCAAATAATCATCTTCATCATAAAATTCCGTTTTCAATTGCAAGAAATATTTCGTATCAATCAAAATCAAGATTTTCCCCCAAACCACAGCCGCATTTTCTTTCGGAGTCATTTCTATTTTATAACAAATGTGTGTCCCGTATTTCACCTTTTTTAATAACTTATGGTCGTAATCTTTCACGATAGAAGATTCCCGAACCAAATCATCATTTTTCAAATCAGAACCCATCCAACCTTGCGACATCATAGATTGTGGCATTTTGATAACTCGGTCAATTTTTGGTTGCCAGTTCCAAATTTCCTTTCCTCGCTTCATAAAAGCCATTCCTTTATCCCGTGCGGGTCCAGTCACCAAAGTCATACTATAATCATCCCCAAGATTCCAAGATTCCATCGTCGTTGTCCGTTCCCATTTCGGGCGGACAATCGTCATTTTCATCTTCGCATGACTTGAAAGTCCTCTAAAATTTTGTTCCGATTTCTTAATAATTTCTTTAGCGGTCAAATTTTGCTCTGGACTTTTTTCAGATTCATCTATTGTCGTAAATGCCATTGCAAGGAGTACAAATACAACGATTGAACTAAATATTATTTTTTTCATAGCATTTTAGTTACGTGTTGCGTGTGACAAGTTTCGAATTTAACTGTTTTTATGACAAGTTTTGTCGCGGCTCAAATTCTTAACTTAAACTCAACAACCTATTATTCTTAATCGTATTTTATTTCAATGTTAAGATTCGGAGCCTGTAACAATCCATCGTCTAAACGATAAAACTCGAAACGCCCAACCTACAATCCATTCACGTACAAAATTTATTGATAAGATAATGCTTCATTTCATCCAATGAATAATCTTCTTTCAAATGTATATATTGCAGTAAACAACCGGTGATTGCACTTCCAAAAAGGTAAGCTTCTAAATCTGAATTTTCGACTTCCATTTTCCTCAAATAGATGAGTAAGCTGCTGCATTCCTACCGTTCGTTGTACTGCAAATTTCTCTTTTATCCTTATCGAAATTTCATCTTGAAGCGATAAACTCATCATCAATTTCCAGTGATATAAATTAGTCTGCACCATCGTAAACGTATCTTCTATCATCGTTCGCAATCGCTGCTTTGGTAATATTTCATTCCTTGAAATACTTTTCGAAACCGTCTCTTTTTCATCAGCTATACCAAATAAAATCGCATCTAGAAAAGCTTCTTTACTTTCTAAACAATTGTAAATCAATTTTTTGGAAACCTTTGCGGCTTTTGCAATCTTACTAATCGATGTCGTATGATAACCCTGTTGTCCAAAAAGCTCTAAAGCAGTTTCTATAATTTCCTACCTTCGTTTTTGTCGAATTTCCTCGAATTGTTCCTCTGCTTTTGGCTTTTTTTGTGTTTATCTATTTTTTGATTGACCGAACGTTTAATCAAAAAAAATCTAACGTAATATCAGTCAATTTTTAAATAACTTTTTGCAACAAAAATTGATAAATGATATGAAAATAAAGTCGAAAAGAGGAAATTCAAATTCAAAAAAAGCCGTTTAACATATAAGAAATGACT
>CAWVWD010000382.1:0-4819 GCA_963933585.1 uncultured Saprospiraceae bacterium | reverse complement strand
ACCACAAAAAATATCAGGAAGGTAAGTATCTACGGCTAACAGTGTTTTTTCAATCTTTTCAAGCTTCACTTGTTTATCCCATTTGCCTGTAGTTCGGAAACTTCGAATATTATAAGTCATAATATTCAATTCATTCTTTGAATCGGTAGATAATGGTGCAAAATAATTTACACCAAAAGTAGAAGACAAATAATTCCACCCTAATAAAATACAAAGGGAGGTCGCAATAACGAGCGTGAACTGTCTACGGTATAACCAGAAGACTAAAAAACCAATATTAAAAACCAGTAAAACAGGATAGAATAAGCCTAAAATACTGAACCAACCTGCAAAATTCGGATTAATATAAGGTACGACATAAGTTAGTAGCGTAACACTTATCAATAAGATATTTCCCCATCTTAGAGGCTGTTCAAACCATTTGAATTTCTTAATCATTCGTCTTTGCTTGCTCTAAATAAAAATTCTTTTTCCTCCGCAGTTAGATTATTATAACCACCTTCTTGCTTAATTTTATCTAATATTGCGTCTATTTTAGCCTGTCTATTATTCGACGGTGAGCCATTATTTCCTGATTTTTGTTTTGGTTTATTTGGTTTATTTGGATTTCTATAAACTACTTTTGGCTTTGGTCGGCGAGTAAAAACAGACTCAAACCAACCCACTATCTTATCAAAAATATTATTAAACCATTCCGTCCAATCTGTTCCATTTTGTATTTGTCTGGCGATGAAAAAACCCATTGCAGCACCGCCAAGGTGTGCAATATGTCCACCGGTATTTGACATCGTTGGTAAGGAAATTAAATCTAAACCAACGACAAATAAGGCAACATACATTAACTTCACGTTGCCGATAAACATCAAATTCATTTGATAGTTCGGAGCGGTCGTTGCAGCGGCTAAAATGATTCCCATGATTGCAGCAGAAGCGCCTAAAGCATAAGCACCAAGTGTTCCAGGGAAAATATTTGCAAAAGTAAAATAAGCTAAAGCTCCTGCCAAGCCACTTAATATATAGATACCTAATATCCGTTGTTTGCCAACTAATTCACTTAATATTTTACCAAACCAATATAAGTACAACATATTCCACAGAAAATGTCCCACTTCAAAATGCAAGAACATACTGGTTATAAATGTCCAAGGTCGAGTAATCACTTTAAACCAGTCGGATGACATTGAAAACCAATACAAAAAATCAAAGATATTACTTTGAGCCGCTTGACCTTGAAACAAAAACATTCCTAACCAGAGCAATCTAAAAAATAGAAAAAAAGCAAGGTTTATGAGAATTAAACGAGTAATAACACTACCCGAATAATACTGTTGCTTCACATCTTCCCAAACTGTATTTAACATCCAAAAGTTATTTGATTGTTTGATTTTTTGATTGCTGAATAGTTAATAAAATAATTATTTAACTATTTAGCAGTTAAACTCCCAAACATTGCTTTATGTAGAAAACGTATCGGTTTTCAAAACTGATACGTTTTGATTAACAACGAAACCCGTTGATTTTTATCATTTTAAGCGGCATCATTAAGTATGACGACCAATTATTTCCCCTTTCTCCAATACCAAATTATAATTAAACCGAATAATGCACCACCTAAGTGTGCAAAGTGTGCAACGCCAGTATTCGAGCCACTTACGCCCAAAAATAATTCCAAAGCAGCGTAAATCATCACGAAATACTTTGCTTTTAATGGAATAGGAGGAATTAATAACTGAATCACGTTATTCGGATAGTAAACACCGTAACCTAACAAAATGCCAAACACTGCTCCTGAAGCACCTAAAACACCAGGCATTTGATTCCAATCTCCACCGGCTACAAAATAACTCACACCCGTATGCAATACCAATGCTCCAAAAGCTGTAAAGAAGTAATATATCAAAAATCGTTTTGGTCCCCAAGTCATTTCTAATATTGGTCCGAACATAAAGATGGCGAACATATTAAAAAACAAATGTGTCAAACTACCGTGCATAAACATGTGTGTCACAATCTGATACGGCTCGAAAGCAGCTGGATGATAATACAAGGCCAATTCTTCCCAATTCCCTCCTATCATTGGCATCAGTGCTCTTGAACCTAAGTACATGATTACATTAAGTATCAATAGATTTTTGACAACGGCGGTTAAATTATTAAATCCCATTTTCTGTTATTTAGATTTTAAGGCTTTAAGGAGTAGGTTTTAAGGAATCGACCGTCTTAATCGGTTGACCTTTGTACCTGTTTTTCCAAAATACCTTTATATCAATTTTATATAAAAATGACACCATAAAATGGTGTCACCTAATTTTTTTGCTCAATTAATAACGTATAATGTTATTAACTGTTTATAAAACGTCAAATACAATAGATTGATTTTCTACGAAAAGACTTATTAAAACTATGAACCTTGGCGTTTATCTATTTTATTTATCTATTAAAAATACAGAATTTAAAATAGTCCCAAAAGGAGGAGATTACTTAACCCATGATGTTAATCATAGGAAAACGATAATTACGATATCTTAAATTATAGCGGTCAAAATCCGCAATCCATAATCCGATTACCGAAATTTATTCTCCAAATCATTCAAATCATACGTAATAAAACAGGATTGACCATTGATACCTTTGAATGGAATTTCACAGGCAAAAAGTTCATCAATCAAATGTTGCATTTCGCTAACTTCCAATCGTTGACCTTTTTTGATAGAAGTGCTTATTGCCAATGAACGAGCCACATTTTCGTGAACATTCGCATTTAGCTGCACACCATTTTTATATTGTTCTACCAAATTTTCAATTGCCGCTTGTTCGTCTAAATTATTCAAAGCCGCAGGAATTCCGTGTACAACAAATGTTTCTTGACCGAACTCTTGAACATCAAAACCTAACTGATTAATTTCAGGTAAAATCGGTTTCAAAACAGCAGCATCGGCAATTGATAAGTTAATCGTTTTTGGAAAAAGCGATTTTTGTGTCAATACTTCTTGAGCTTCCAACGATTTTAAAAATCGTTCGTATAAAATTCGTTCGTGAGCTGTTTGTTGATTTATTAATAAAAAACCTGACTTTATTTGACTGACAATATATGTCGTATGAATTTGATACGGTTCTTTGCGTTTTTTAGTAAAATTCTTTTCTTGATCATCCAGCGTTCCTTGTTCCGTCCATTCACTTTCAATCGTGAAAGGTTCCGTTTGTTCTTCTCGTTTCACCTCGAAATCATCTAAGCCGTCATATAATTTTTCCCAATTCAGATTATTATTTCGCTGGCGAATCGCTTCTGATTCACTTGGGAATAAGGATGGTTTTTCTTGTTTTGGCGAAGCTGCTTTTTTTGAATTCGTATCGGAACTAAAGTCGAAATCTTTTGCACGAGGCGTATTTAGACCAAAATTTGAGAAATTAATTTCTTGATTAAAATCAATAGTTGGCATAACGCTATATTGACCTAAAGCGTGACGTACCGAAACTTTCAAATAATTATAAACTAATCGTTCGTCCTCGAACTTAATTTCCTGTTTGGTCGGATGTACATTAATATCAATTAACGATGGTTCAATATCAATAAAAATAATATAGAAAGGAAAGGTATCTTTTTGTAAAATTTCCTCATAAGCACCCATCATAGCATGATTCAAATATCCACTTTTGATGAATCGATTATTCACAAAAAAGAATTGCTCGCCACGAGTCTTTTTCGCAAACTCAGGTTTTCCAACGAAACCGTTAATTCGCAAAATATCCGTTTCTTCGCTTACTGGAACTAATTTTTTATTCGTGTTTCCACCAAATACACCAACGATTCGCTGACGCATATTACTAACTGGTAAGTGAAAAAGTTCGACTCGATTATGATGTAAAGAGAAAAATACTTCTGGATTAGCCAATGCAATTCGCTGAAATTCATCAATAATATGACGCATTTCAACTGCATTCGATTTTAAGAAATTTCGACGTGCAGGAATATTATAAAATAAATTTTTGACTGAAATACTCGTTCCGACAGCCGCTTGACAAGCTTCATGTTTAACGAGTTTAGAACCTTCAATTTGAATTTTTGTCCCAACTTCATCTGTATTTCGACGCGTTTTTAGTTCTACTTGAGCAATCGCAGCAATCGAAGGCATTGCTTCTCCACGAAAACCCATCGTTCGGATAGAAAATAAGTCATTTGCTTCCCGGATTTTAGAGGTTGCATGCCGTTCAAAACACATTCGAGCATCTGTCTCAGACATTCCGCAGCCATTATCAATTACTTGAATCAAGGACTTTCCGGCCTCTTTTACAACTAATTTGATATTGGTACTTCCTGCATCAATGGCATTTTCTACTAACTCTTTCACAACAGACGCAGGTCGCTGAATGACTTCTCCAGCAGCGATTTGATTGGCAATTGAATCGGGTAGTAATTGTATTACATCGGTCATAAGATTCCTCGCTCTATTGTTTTTTGTAGATATTTAACTATTCTCCAAAATTACGAAAAATAGTTTAGTATGAGTAGTTTTGTAGTATAAGTAGTCGCTTAGTTTAAGTAGTATAAAAATAAAATGAAAGATACATATAGACACAAGGGTTTGCGTCGGCAATTGGTAGAAACAATTAGGAAGAAAGGAATTCGGTCGGAATCTGTTTTGGATGCGATGTCAGTGATTCCCCGTCATTTTTTTTTGGATAAAGCCTTTTCGGAAATTGCTTACGAAGATAAAGCTTTTCCTATCGGCTTAGAACAAACGATTTCTCAACCATTTACAGTGGGTTACCAAACGGAATTATTGGATATTCAAAAACGAGAGAAAGTATTGGAAATTGG
>CAWVWD010000381.1:0-4828 GCA_963933585.1 uncultured Saprospiraceae bacterium | reverse complement strand
CCTCTGCGAAGTCCATTAGTTGTTTAGCATATCCATTTCCTTGTTTTTCGGGATTTACCACTAATCTATGAATCACCAAGACTTTCTTATCATCGAATTCCCAGTCAATCGTTTTATATTCAGAATCTTGTTCTTCATTGATATTTACTGCTCCAATTATTTCATTCTCGTGTTTGAGCGTATATAACACACTTTTGTTTATATCCGCTTCAATGATAGAAATAGTTGGATAATCATCTGTCCATTGGAAAATTCCGATTCGGTCTAATTCTTTTTTTGCAAGTTGGTAAATGCTAAAAATTTGACCTAAGTCTGTACTTTTAGATTTTTCAATAAGTAAGGATTTATTAGCCATTACAAATTTTTGTTTTCGTTTTCAATTTCGATTTATTCTTATCCCAACTGTCCCGCGATAAAACCCGTCGTCCAAGCCGCTTGAAAATTATAACCGCCCGTAATCCCGTCAATATTCAAAACTTCCCCTGCGAAATATAAATTCTTAAAGACTCGACTTTCCATTGTTTCAAAATTAATTGACTCTAAACTCACGCCGCCACAGGTCACAAACTCTTCCTTAAAAGTCGTTTTGCCATTTACATCATATATATCAAAAGTCAAAATGCTTATTAACTTATTCAACCCTTTTTTTCCCAACTCATTCCACTTCTTTTGTGGTGACAATTCAGCTTTTTCTAATAAAAACAACCACAATCGTTCGGGCAAACCATAAGGTTTTACATTTTGTAATAGTTTCTGCGGATTATTTTTAACAATATCTTGCAAATTTTCCATGACGACATTTGTATTTTGAATATTCGTCCAATTCACTTGAGCTTTAAATTGATAATTTATATCGCTTAAAATTCTCGCACCAAAAGCCGATAATTTCAAAATTGCTGGCCCGCTCATTCCCCAATGCGTGATCAATAAAGGAGCAGACTGTTTCAGTTTCGTACCTTGAATCGTTACCAAAGCATTCGCAGCGACGCCCATTAATTTACGAATAGGTTCTTTTGGCATATTGAACGTAAAAAGCGATGGTACAGGATTTTCAATCTCATGTCCCAATGCTTCCAACCAATCAAATCCTTGCTTTTTAGCCGAGCCACCAGTTGCGATGATGACCTTATCCATACGTTTATTATTTCCATTTTTTACTTTCAGAAGTATCTGATTATCAACAACTTCTATGGCTTCAATTGAAGTTTTGGTATAAATAGCAATACCTAGCCGTTCGGCAATTTTGAGGAAACAATCAATAATAGATTGTGACGAATCAGAAACGGGGAAAACATGATTACTCGCTTCAATTTTCAGCGGCACACCATGGGCTTCAAACCATTCCATTGTATGTTGATTATTAAATACTCGAAATGCTTTTTTTAGTTTTTTTCCTCCTCTTGGATAGGCTTTCGCTAAATCTGACATCGAAGAAACACCATTTGTAACATTACATCTTCCGCCTCCCGAAACTTTTACTTTAGATAAAATTTTCGTTGTCTTTTCATAAATACAAACTTGAGCCTCCGGATGATTTTCCTTTGCTGCAATCGCTGCAAAAAAACCTGCTGCTCCACCTCCAATAACTGCTACTTTCATTTATAACCTGAATTTATATTTAATTTTTTTGTTGATAGAAACACCATCTATTCAAGAAGAAATACCTTATTGTCCGATTGAAAAAAAATAGCCTAATAACACGATATAAATAAATTGTTTCATGCCGCAAAAGTAGTCATTGTTTTTTCTTTTGCTGTCGATTTGGCGTAATCTGTTTATTTGGATTTTATTTTTCACTATCTTAATATTCTAAAATCCCATTATCTTAGAGCCTATTTTTAAATTTCACTTAAAACCAAATCAAAACGATAAACTCGAAATGATACAAACTCAAAATATAATAATAGGTGCAGGTCCAGCTGGGCTTGCCGTAGCGGGTCGTTTAGCCAAATTAGGGATTTCATTTGAAATAGTCGAAATGGCGAATACCGTCACTCCAACATGGGTAAATCACTACGATAGATTGCATTTGCACACCGCAAAAGAATTATCTGCTTTACCACATTTAGATTATCCAGATGATTATCCATTATATGTTCCCAAAGATAAAGTGGTAGAATATATGACGAATTATGCAAAACATTTTAAAATCAACCCACATTTTGGAGAAATGGTGATTTCCGTAAGAGAAGAAGGAGCAAAATGGATTGTTAAAACAGATTCCGGAAAAGAATTCCAATCTCACAATGTAATTATTGCAACTGGTTTTAATCGTGTTCCTAATATGCCGACTTGGCAAGGAATGGATAAGTTTAAAGGTTTTTTACAACATTCTAAATACTATAAAAATGGAGCAGCCTTAAAAGGAAAGCATGTTTTACTGGTTGGAATGGGAAATACTGGAGCAGAATTAGCAATCGATTTACATGAGAATGGAGCAATTCCTTATATTTCAGCTCGTGGTCCGGTGAACGTTGTCTTACGGGACTTTAATGGTAAACCGACACAGTACACCGCAATTAAATTACAAAAATTACCAACTTGGCTTAATGATTTTATCGCCGTCACAATTCAAAAACTAATGATTGGCGATTTATCAAAGTATGGTTTGCAACGTCCAACTATTCCGCCATCAAAACAATTGCGAGTGTTCGGAAAGACACCAGTTATTGATCTTGGAACAGTAGATTTAATCAAACAAGGAAAAATAAAAATCTTACCAAGTATAGATTATTTCAAAGAAAAGGCTGTTGTATTTAAAGATAATCAAGAGATTGATTTTGATGCTGTAATTTTGGCGACTGGTTATCAGTCGCAAATTGAAGCATTTGTAGACGATATGTCGCATATCTTGAATCATTTAGGTGAACCAAAATCTCCGATTATTCGGGAGCGAAAAGGTTTATATTTTATTGGTTTTGGTGCGTATGCCGGTGGTATTTTACGAAGTATTAATATAAATTCAAAAACGATTGTAGAGGATATTATCGCTTAACTCAGACCATATCAATTTTAAAATTAAAACATTTCACTCAAAACACATCATTATTTAATAAAAAAAGAGGTATAGAAGTCTGAAAGTCAAATTATTATAATAATCGACCTCAACGTCTTCTATACCTCAAATTTAAATATTTTCTTTACTATTTTAATATTTTCACCTTAT
This sequence comes from uncultured Saprospiraceae bacterium, assembly GCA_963933585.1. GTDB lineage: Bacteria > Bacteroidota > Bacteroidia > Chitinophagales > Saprospiraceae > CAWVWD01. The sequence goes on along the minus strand of CAWVWD010000381.1, from coordinate 1,662 downwards.
AAGAAGTCATTCCAACTTTCACTGAAATGATATAACTTCCTGCAGGATATTGAGCCATATTATCAATTCTATATCGATTTAATTCCCCGCCATCTATTGACGCATTAATAGTTGTCAATACTTTTCCAAGCATATTAGACACCTGAATTTCTAATTCTTCATTGACTTTTCCCTGTATCAAAATATCAAAATAATCCGTAAAAGGATTTGGAATTACGGTTGGTTTGAAATTAGAACTATTCAGTATTATAGACGAATTAGATAAAATCTGATAAGCTTTCATCATATCCGGGATTCCGTGTCCCAAAGAGTTATTTGGATTATCTGCAGAATCACCGCTTTGCTCTACAGCATTTTTTATTTCCATATTATTGCTTTCCGGAAATGCTTGCCAAAGTGATGTGACCATTCCTGCCATAACGGGGGAGGAAAAAGAAGTTCCATTTACAGAATCTACTCGGTATGTTGGCGTCGCAACTACAGTTTGTTCCCCTCTTGCAGAAACACTCGGTTTAATTCTTCCATCACGTGTAGGACCAAAAGAACTAAAATTGGCTTTTCTTCTATTTCTATCCACGGCACCTACTGCCATTACACTATCCGCATCTGCCGGAGCTCCAACATATCGCCAGCTTCCGTCGCCTTCATTTCCCGCACTATTGACAACTAAAATTCCTTTTTTGGATGCAATATCGGCACCGATACTAATTCGAGCTGTATTTCCATCCATATCCTGATAAGTATAAGTCATTTTGCGCTTATCAAAAGAGGTATAACCTAATGAAGAATTAATCACATCAACACCCAGACTATCTGCATATTCTGCCCCTGCAATCCAATTATCTTCTTCGATTTTCAATTCACTTCCAATTTCTTCTGTTCGAATACAAACAATCGAAGCGTCCGGAGAAGTACCCACCAACATTCCTGGTAAATTAGAAGAAATTGTGGAAACAACACTAAAGCCATGATTCGAAGCTTCATAAGACCAATAATCATTATCTACAAAATCTCTACTAAGCAGAACTTTGTTTTCTCTACGTAGAGAATCAAAAAATGGAGAAATTTCAAAATTCACAAAACCTCCATCTAAAATAGCGATTAACATCCCATCACCACGAAACCCAATCTGGTGTAAAGAATGACCATTCAACATCGAAATTTGATTCCAGCCATGACCATAATGACCTTTAACTTTTGGATAATCTCTATCGTAATCTCTATTTTTTCGCCTGCGAATCGGACGAGGCTTTCTATATCGACCGGTTGCTTCTACTTTATTCACAAAAGGCAATTGTCTAATCTCTTCAAGTTTTTCCTCATATTCTACATAAATCGTTGCCGCATTGAACCATTTAGAAACGGTATAAACTTTAGCCCCTTTTTTCTTTAACTCCTCAATATATTTAGGCGTGACCGGTAAATCCATTTCATCTATTTCTATTCCCAAACGCTGCCTACGTTCTATTGCTCTTGGAGATAGAAATTCCTGTGGTTTGAAAATACTATACGGCGTTTCTTTCTTATCTGTAAATTGAACCCAATATTTATTCAAAGATTGGGCAGACAATTCTATACTAATAAATGTGATAATAATAATAATAATATATTTCATCCGGTATGTTTGTATGTTTTCGTCGAGCAAAAGTGTGTTTTTACTAT
>CAWVWD010000380.1:0-4835 GCA_963933585.1 uncultured Saprospiraceae bacterium | reverse complement strand
CATTTTCCCAGGGTGTAATGTAGGCGTAAGTTTTATCATTTACAGGAGCTTCGTAATCAGCTTCAAATACGACTAAACTGGTTTCGAGCGTTTCATTTAAACCGTAAGTTTGCAGGCCGTAAACATAGGGCAAAGCCCAGGCCGTCAAATCATAAGTCAAAGAATCAGATAATTTTGTTTCCGGTTCGAAAAGCACCTTAATCATATTAGATTGTGATTGTTTTGATCTAATAATTAAATCATTTTCATCGAGTGTAAATAGTTCTTCTTTCTTAGAAAAATAATCATAACCAGAATATTCCATTCCTGACTTTAGTGGAAATTCGTAATAAATTTTTTGATTATCCAATAAATTACATAGTGCATTTATTTTGACAAAATCGTTATTTTTAATCACATAAGTCATAAATTGACCTTTTGGATTTTCTCTTGCTTCCTTGAAATAATCATTAAATTCTGTCAATAGTTTTTCTCGAAATTTATATGCTGTTTCTATCGTGGAGAGTCCTGTGGTTTTATGATGTTCAAGTCGTTGTTCGAGTGTCAATATATTTCCAGTTTCCTGTATTACAGAAAGTCCTGCCTTGCCTGAACCGCCTTGCTCATAAGTAAAACCAATGGCTCCATTGAACATTGGCCAGGTATCCCCATAACTTGGATAGAGTAAATCATAAGCCTCTTTCGTAAAATAAAACCAGCCTTCTTTATCAAAATATTCTGCATTACTTCGTCCAATATGTACTTGAAATTCTCGTTGCCATTCCGTAATGTTCTCATGTGAAGGTTCCGCTGCTGGTGCAAAAAAATAGGAAGATTGATGTCCCATTTCATGAAAATCAACATGAACGTGTGGCATCCATTGTTTATATAATTTCAGTCGTTGTTGACTTTCAACCTGTGTTTGCCAAGCCCAATCTCGATTCAAGTCAAATAGATAATGACTAAATCTTCCTCCCGGCCAAGGTTGATGATGTTCCAATGCTCCAATATTAGGATTTGACGGAACATTCAAAACCTGATTAATCCACATAGAATAACGATCACGCCCATCTGGATTTTCGCAAGGATCTATGACAATAATAACTTTTTCCAACCATTCTTTGACCTTTTCGTCATCACTCACCAAGGTTTCTAAAGTTGTTAAAGCAGCTTCAGATGCAGCAGCTTCGTCACCATGAATATTATAACTCAGCCAAATAATCGGTAATTGTTCCGCTCCTGATTGTGGGAAACCATTGGCAGCACTAAGGTTTGCAACTTGATGACTTTCTAATTTTGCTATATTTTCCGGAGAGGAAATAAATGCGACTATCAGGGATCGACCTTCACTTGTCTTACCATATTTCTGAACTCGAACCTTGTCTGAATTATCCGCAACATGCTCAAAATAGTCGACTATTCGATGATGGAAAGTGAATCGGCTGCCCAATTCATAACCTAAAAAAGTCTCAATAGATTCTAAATTTTGTGCTTGAATCGTTGAAAATTGAATTGATAATATTAATAATAATGTCCAATACTTGATCATACTTTTCCGAAATATTTGGTGTAGTTTAGTTTGCTTTATTTATTGATGTAAGGCTTTCATATCTTGTGTGGATACACGCCTACATGCAAAATGAGTAAAATATTGATATAAATCAAGAAATATCCTAGATTATTCTGGTGACAATATAAATTTCCACGGCAAAATCGAGTTAATGAGCTACTTTAATGAGGCTATAGGAATGATTGAAATTTGGGGAACTATTCCCTTTCCTAATTTTGTTATAACAATATAGTTTTTTTCAATCATTGTATAAGAATTATCAATACTTTTACGGCCGCATAAAAATATTGATAAAGTGTTAAAAATCAGAAGATTATTTTTAGGAATATTAAGATTCGCATCTTTTTTTAAAAATAATGCGAAACCTTCCTTTTATTATGAATTTTTATCGAAAATACACAAACTTTTCTCAACCAAATATGTTATTTTTGTCGAATCAAGAGCTACTTTAGACTTAGTCTAAACGGAAACAAGCTTTTTTTTATAAAAAATTGAATATTAATCAATCCAAATATGGAAAACGCAAGACGTATTTATCTTGATAATAGTGCAACGACACCTACAGATCCAAGAGTTGTAGAAGCAATGTTGCCATACTTTTTTGAAAAACATGGGAACGCTGCAAGTCGTAATCATCCTTTTGGATGGGAAGCGGAAGATGGTGTAGATTATGGTCGTGAGGAAATTGCCAAACTAATCAATGTTGATCCGAAAGAAATTATTTTCACTTCCGGAGCAACAGAAGCAGACAACTTGGCCGTTAAAGGTGTTTTTGAGATGTATGCTCGAAAAGGAAATCATATCATTACTTTAGAAACGGAACACAAAGCTGTTTTAGATGCTTGTAAAAAAGTAGAAAAAATGGGTGGCGAAGTAACTTATCTAAAAGTTCAACGCAATGGTCTGGTGGATTTGGCAGAGTTAGAAGCCGCAATTAAACCAACTACTATTTTGATTTCTATCATGTTTGCCAATAACGAAATCGGGGTTATTCAACCGATGAAAAAAATTGGTGATTTATGTGCGAAACATGGTGTTTTATTCATGAGTGATGGAACGCAAGCTGTTGGAAAAATTCCTGTCGATCCTAAAGAATTAGGGATTCACTTGTTGGCTTTCACTTCTCACAAAATGTACGGACCAAAAGGAGTTGGTGCATTATTCGTGAATCGTAAAAATCCTCGTGTGAAAGTTACTTCTCAAATGGATGGCGGTGGACATGAGCGTGGAATGCGTTCTGGTACATTGAATGTTCCTGGAATTGTTGGATTCGGAAAAGCTGCTGAAATCGCTCGTTTAGAAATGGGAGAAGAAGCAAAACGTATGACAGCACTTCGTGACCGTTTACAAAAAGGGTTGATGCAATTAGACGAAACTTATGTGAATGGTAGTGAAGAACACAGATTGCCTCAGATTACCAATATTTCTTTCAAACACGTGGAAGGAGAAGGTTTGATGATGACATTCAATCAAGAAATTGCAGTTTCTTCTGGTTCTGCTTGTACTTCGGCTTCTCTTGAACCTTCTTACGTATTAAAAGCGTTAGGTTTAGGTGATGACTTAGCTCACTCCTCTTTACGCTTGAGTTTGGGAAGATTCACCACAGAAGATGAAGTTGATTACGCAATCAAATCTATTTCAGAAGGTGTAAATCACATGCGTGATTTAAGTCCAATCTGGGAAATGTATCAAGAAGGAGTTGATTTAGATGCTGTCAAATGGTCAGAACATTAAATGAATCATAAATTAATCTGTCCCAAAATATCGGGATGAATTATTTATCGTTCTAATGTAGAAATACCATCGACTTTGTAATTCTAAAAATATTTATCTTTTAGATTCATTAGAAATAAATTTAAAAACAATCAAATTATCAATTATGAATTAATTACAATTGTATTATTCATATTTTATAATTTATAGTTCAGTAATAATATGGCATATTCAAATAAAGTTTTAGAGCATTTTAAGAATCCTCGTAACGTTGGAACATTAAATAAAAAAGAGAAAAACGTTGGAACAGGTTTAGTTGGTGCACCTGAATGTGGCGATGTGATGCGTTTACAAATTGAAGTAGACGATGCTACTCAAGTAATTAAGGATGCTAAGTTCAAAACTTTCGGCTGTGGTTCTGCTATCGCTTCTTCATCTTTAGCGACGGAATGGTTAAAGGGTAAAAGTATCGACGAAGCATTGAACATTGATAATATGGACATCGTGGAAGAGTTAGCTTTACCACCAGTAAAAATTCACTGTTCAGTATTAGCAGAAGATGCAATCAAAGCAGCTATCAAGGATTATCAAACTAAGAATAACCTTGAAGTAACCGTTGTAGAAAATAGTCACCACTAATTTAAGATTATGAATTATAAGCTATAAACTGTTTCATCGTTCTGATGTCGTTTATAGTTTATAATCTATAGTTTATAATTCAATAAGAAGATGTTATTTGTAGCAAATTCAGCAAAAGATAAGATTAGCGAAATTATGACTTCACAAAAATTAGATGAAAATTATTTCATTCGAGTTTCTGTGGTCAGTGGTGGTTGTTCGGGGTTGTCTTACAAGATGGACTTCGATAATGAATCACAAGAAAAAGACCAAATTTTTGAAGATAACGATACAAAAGTCGTAACAGATCTACGTAGTTTTCTTTATTTGTGTAATACTACTTTGGAGTTTTCAGGCGGATTGGACGGTAAAGGTTTTCAATTCGTAAATCCTAATGCTGCAAGAACTTGTGGCTGTGGCGAAAGTTTCGCAGTTTAGTTTATCATGCTGACTTGATTAAAGTCCCAGACAAAATCAGGATAGGCTACGAATTAAACGAATTCTTACGGATTTTTTATATAAAAAGCCGTTTCCAATTAACTTTGGAAACGGCTTTTCTATGTATATAACGGCTCCTTAAATCGCCGCCTTAAATCTATTTTGCAGCAGCTGAAGTAGCCGCTACGAAAAACTAATTTTCTTCAATTAGTTGGTAATCACTCCTTAAAATGAACGCTTCTTCGGTATAAATGACTTGAATATTTTACCATTATAAGCTTCCGGCTTTGCACCGAAGTAAACTTCATAATCTGCCCGATATTTTAGAATTGTTCCTTTCGCAGTTTCAATCGTTACCGTCAAGCCGGATTCATCTTCTTCCACATTCGTTTGTTTACCTTCAACCATATAAACCGTCATATCTTGATATTTTCGACTGGCTTTCGTCCCGAGCATACTTAATAGTAAGTCAAGTTAATCATGTCGGTATTTTTTGACAAAATATTGCCGATAACTT
>CAWVWD010000379.1:0-4857 GCA_963933585.1 uncultured Saprospiraceae bacterium | reverse complement strand
TCCAAAACGTGCAAGTGTATTAAAAAATGTGAATTATCCGAGAGAAGCAGAGGAGATTATGGAACTTTTGGATGGGAAAAGAGGGGATTAATTAAAGTTAAAAAAAGGATTGAATATTATGACTTTAACAATTCCCGCATCAAATCATTAAAGGTGTTCGCTTCTTTGTAACTCCTATCATTGTAACGAGTGGCACTGAATTTTAGATTTCTAATCTCATCATTTCTAAATAATAATTCGACTCGAATATTTCCAAACATTTGGTCGAAAGTATGGTCTTCTAATACTTTAAATCGAGGTTTTAAGTAATGTCTTTCGATGGTTTCGACCCAAGTTTTATCATTTCGAGTTTTGTTATAAGTCCGAATATCCGACATATACAATTTGTAATTCATTTCTAACACACGTTCTTTCAAATAATCAAAAAGATGAATGATGTTGCTTCGGTTATGGAATCGATCATTAAAATGAATGACAAAACCTTTGGATGAAGGCGTATTTAGAAAATCAATTGTTTTATCAATTTCACTTTCACCACTAATCGTGAAAGTGGCATATTGTGTATTTAGCCATTCCAAAAGTCTTTGTTTGGCTAAAGTCCTTTTCCAATGTTCATACCTTTCTTTTTCGTCTTCGGAGCGTTCCAATGGTTCATTAATGTAAGGTTTCACGGAACTACTTTCCTGTTCCGCTTTGAACAAATCCTTAAAATATTGCCATAAATCCATAGTTAGTATTGTTAGTTTTTCTGTGAATGTAACTTTCTACATAACTCGAATTGGAATAATAAGGTTTAAAAATCTCAAATAAAAAACCGCTGTATTGCACTGAAAATTTCAGCATAATGCAACGGTTTTTATTAATTTTTTTCACGATTATCGTCCTAAAAAAATTAACTATTTCAATATCAAAACTCGTTTTACGGTTTCGCCATATTTCATCATATACAAACCCTCGCCAAAGGTTGATAAATCAAGTTGAAATTGAGGACTTGTCACAGAGATTTCTTCTACTTTTCGTCCTGTTACATCAAACACCTCGAAGATTCCGTAGTCGTAACTATCGCTTTCCAAAATAACATTTAACAAACCACTTGTCGGATTTGGAAACATGCTGAATTCTTCTACTCGTAAGACACTATTTGTTGAAACACCATCATTGCTACCATTATAAGTTGGCGTTTGAATGATAAAATTTCCTGTTCCGTTTGGTGAACGAGCATAACCCATATCGGTTGTTTGCTGTCCGAAACTCATAGAATCCACGATTGAAATAAAAGTATCCAATAACATTATTATTTCTCCAGAAGCAGATAATTTGAAGTTTGCATGAACAGGATCCGGACCTTGAGAAGAATCTTCATCTGCCCAGATAATCAAATAGTCGTTTGCCAAAATCATCGTTCCAGATGGAATTTTGTATTTTGTCAAGTTATCCGCCTTATCCGTAATATACCAACCGCTCAAATCTACATTAGAGCCCGAAGTATTGAATAACTCAATCCAATCATCAAAATCACCTGCATTATCCGCAACCGTCACATCATTTGAAGCCATTACCTCATTAATCACGATTGCTGTATCAAGTTTTGTTGTTTGTTCATCCGGCGATAGAGATATGTCATTTGGCAAGTTTTTGGCTTGAGCTGATAAGGTGAAAATGCTCCCTAATCCCAAAACAAAAAGTAATCGCGTAAAGCGTTTTATCATAATTATTAAATTTATAGCGGAATAAATAATGTTTCTAAGTAGTAAGTCAAGTTAATAGTGTCAAATAGATTTTGCATCAAAAAATACCGACATGATTAACTTGACTCATTACTAAGTTAAAATATATTGCGTATTCCAAAAGAAAATTAAACTGTTTAACATGCAAATTAAATCCTATTCTTAGACGAATCCTATTTTGAACCCTCATTCTTTGAACCAAAATTATTTTAATATCTGTGTGTTCCTGTTTCATTAAAACCAAAATTAGAAAAAATTGTTCCTTTTGGAATAGATTTCAATTTAAGTTTTAGTAAAAAAACAAGCAATAAATATAAGATTCCTAATCGTTTTTACAAAATTGAAACTATTTTATCCCTCAAAAAGGTTGAAAACACCTCAAATGAAGGTTATTTTCCGTTTTTTTATAATTTTCTTTTTCAAAGCTTTGGTTTTTTATAAAATCGTCTTACATTTGCATCGCTTTTAAAAAGCAGGTTTGGTGCCTTAGCTCAGTTGGTAGAGCAATGGACTGAAAATCCATGTGTCCCTGGTTCGATTCCTGGAGGCACCACCGAATTTTAAACAAGACGCTTGTAGGCTTTGCCTGCAAGCGTTTTCTGTTTCTAGGAAGTATGGTGAATAACCTGTTTTGTATCGTTTTTCATTTCCGCTTTTGTACCAAAAAAATTCTCTTGTCATATTTCAAATTGAAATCATCCAATCTATTTTATAATCAAAATCGACTCTGCTTCTAAAATCGACATGTTTTTTCAAAAAATCATTGAATAATTAGACCTCATCAGAGAGCATAGATAACGTGCCTATCTTATCGCATACTATAATGAAAGATTACAAGGTAAAACGGTGTCCCGTTTTTTTTTGACTTACGTACCTCGTATTCAGAGTAAGCTATTTGAATATATTTCAAAGAAAAATTTCAAAGGAAAATAGAAAATTGGTAAACAAATTTGGCTTACCTTAGCCGTTGTTAATTTTTAACGATGCAATATGTTGCTAAATATCTATTGTTACAATATATTTTTTCGTACTAATAAATAAATAAAAAATACCACTATGTATAATGGATTATTACATGCACATTCAGGTTTGCGTTGGGTTGTTTTAGTACTTTTGGTTGCTGCAATCATTCACGCATTCAGCAAGAGAGATATCGGTTTAAATAACAAAAATCGCAAATTGGCATTGTTCGCTATGATTTCTGTTCACGTTCAATTATTGATTGGTTTGGTACTTTATTTCATCTCTGACAAAGTTCAATTTTCGGGAGATGCAATGGGAAATACACTTACCAGATTTTATACGGTTGAACATTTAGTTGGAATGTTATTAGCAATCGCTGTCATTACGATTGGACATAGTAAAGGAAAGAAAACAGAGAGTTTCAAACCTATTGCATTGTATTATTCGATTGGTTTAGTGCTTATCTTAGTAAGTATTCCTTGGCCTTTCAGAAATTTGGGAGCAGGTTTATTTTAATTTTTAATTATAAATATAACTTGAGTAAAAGGAGTAACGGTTTTCAAAAATCGTTACTCCTTTTTTATTGATTAAATTGGCCTAAATACTTACAACATTTATCTGATTTATTGTGATTACATTGTTATTTCGAATATTATATAATTCTAATTTAATCACCTATAAATATTAGAGAATGGTTGGAAAGACAGAATTATACGATGCCTTTGGAGAATTGATTTATGCGGTTGCGAAAGCGGATGGTTTTATACAAAATGAAGAAGTGGGTAAACTTCAAGAGCTATTGGCGAGTCATACTTGGGGAAAAGAAATCGGATGGTCATTTAATTATGAGCGAGAAAAAAAACAGGATTTACAAACCGCTTACGATAAAGCACTTTATACTTGTAAGGAATTTGGTCCTTCTCCAGAATATCCGAAACTATTGGATATTTTGCAACAAATTGCAGCAGCAAGTGATGGTATTGATTCCGATGAAGCTCGATTAATTCATAATTTTGAAGCCGAATTAAGCCGAAAATTTAGAGTAGACTTATTGGAAGGAAAATGGATGGTTAAGGATTAAATAGTTGGTCGTAACGTAACCCTATTAGGAATTAACTTTCACTAATTTGAAAGACATTTTTAAAAATGGTTTTCAACTTTTTTGTTTTTTATAAATCCTGTGGCTGACCATAAAGAAAAAAATCGCTCCTCAAAATTTGCTACCTTTCGATACAATTAAGCCTTTAAGATGGGACATCAATTCCGGTGGGTTTCAATAAAAAAGGTTCGAACCAGAAATTAATTTTTTATTAATTAATTCGACCAGACTTACTAGGCATTTTTTTACAAAAAATAGTGCTCTGAACTGTAAATTACTTTTGAACAATTTAAGAAAATACCAAAATCAATTTCATTTATTATGAAATATTTATTCCTTTTACTTGTCGCAATACCAAATTTCATATTTGCACAATCCGCTATTAACAACCTGAAAGCACCATTTTATCATGGCGTCGCTTCTGGTGATCCTTTGATTGATGCCGTAATTATTTGGACACGAGTTGCCCCGATTAATATCAATAAATCGACGATTAATGGAACGTGGAAAATAGCAAACAATGTGAACATGAAAAATGTGATTCAGTCTGGAGATTTTGTAACCGATCATACGAAAGATTATACGGTAAAAATTGATGTTCAAAATCTTCAATCGAATACTTATTATTATTATCAATTTGAAGCATTAAGAAAAAGTCAATCATTGGCAGAACGAAAACTGCTCCGAAAACCAATGATAGTGAACGATTGAGGTTTGCGGTAATTTCTTGTAATAATTTTCAACATGGTTATTTTAATGCTTTTCGGATGATTTCGAATCGGCATGATTTAGATGCGGTGATTCATTTGGGCGATTATATTTATGAAAATAAAGAAAATAATCAGAAAGATAAGCGAATAAAAAGGGATATTTCCCCAACGACAGAAATCATTGATTTGAAAGATTACCGAATGCGATATGCTCAATATCGTTTGGATGAAGATTTTATTTTGAGATTAGTGATTAAATCTGTTATGATAAACCTGTAAGGTTTTGAAAAGTCTTATAGGTTTAATTCGCTTCCAATAGTCCTTTTTTTATCGTAAAATAAAAGGTTGTTCCCTTTCC
>CAWVWD010000378.1:0-4862 GCA_963933585.1 uncultured Saprospiraceae bacterium | reverse complement strand
TACTGGTAATAATGGTAATTATATTTACTTAGAAGCATCTAACGGATGTGAAGAACAGGAAGCGACTTTACTATCTCCTTGTGTCGATTTAACCACTGCAATTGCACCTCAGTTATCTTTTTGGTATCACGGAAATGGTACTAATGTAGGTGAATTACACGTAGATGTATATAACGGAACAGAATGGATGAATGATGTAATGCCCCCGATGACCGGTTCGCAAGGTAATAACTGGATTCAAGGATTTGTCAACTTACAACCTTACACTGGAAATCTAGTCAATATTCGCTTCAGAGGAACGACCGGTAATGGCTGGTCAAGTGATATGGCTTTAGATGATATTAATATTTCAGAGGTAACCGTTGCACCAACAGCGAATTTCACGGTAAGTCAATTCGGTGGTTGTGTTGGTGATATCATAGAATTAATTGACCAATCCGGTAATATTCCTACTACTTGGAATTGGACGATTTCACCAAATACATTTAGTTATGTAAATGGTACAGACTCTACTACAAGAAATCCTTTAGTGACTTTTAATGCAGTTGGTTTTTATGATATTCAATTAAATATTACCAATCCAAACGGCACAGATTCTACGATTCAATATGGTATTGTAAATATCAGTAATGGTGGAACGATTCCTTACGTAGAAGATTTTGAAGGGAATGCTTTCCCTCCGATTGGAATAAATATTGAAAACCCTGATAATAATCAGACTTGGCAATTAGGTAACGCAACGGGAAGTGATGGAAATCCAACTCAAGCACCTTTTGTAAGTAATGTAAATTACAATGCACAAGGCGAAGAGGATAATATGGTTCTTAGTATAGATTTGACGAATGAAACAGCGGCGTCTATGAGTTTTGATGTGGCTCATGCTCGCTACAGCGGAACTTATTCCGACGGTTTAAGAATTGATGTTTATACGAATTGTGGCGGCACATTAGCAGGAACTGTCTTTGCAAAATCAGGCGATGATTTAGCAACTGTTCCCGACCAAATAGGAGCTTATACTCCCGGAGCTGCGGCAGATTGGAGAAATGAAGCCGTTGATTTGACAAACTATGTGGGTTCTGTTGTTAAAATCAAATTCGTAAACGAATGTGATTACGGTAATAATTTATATGTTGATAATATCAATATTATTGATAGTTCAATTACGACTCCTGGAGGCGGCGGAACGGATGTTTTTGCGGTTGCCTTTACTTCAAGTCAAGGGAATTTCTGTGTTGGTCAGAATGTTTCTGTTTTTGATAATAGTACAGGAGATGGCTTGACTTATGCTTGGGATTTTGGAATAGATGCCACGCCACAAACAGCAACAGTGGCTGGACCACACAATTTCAATTATTCATCAAGTGGTCAAAAAACGATAAAATTAATCGTGACCGATGCGAATGGAATTGTTGATAGTTTGACTTCAAATGTATTCATTCAAGGTCTTCCTTTAGCGATTTTCAATTTGGTTCAACAAAATGATTCAACAATTAAGGTATTCAATGGTGCAACTTTCTCGAATACTACTGTTTGGGATTTTGGTGACGGAACGACAAGTACGGTACAAAATCCCGTACATGTTTATGATTCAACAGGAATATTCACAGTGACTTTAACCGCAAGCGGCATTTGTGGGTCAGATGCACAAACGCAAACGGTTACCACACAATTAGTTAATACAGAAGATGTATTGAAAGTTGCGGATAATATTTCGGTTTTCCCGAATCCAAGTAATGGACAATACACCGTTTCGATTGAAGGTTTAACCAAAGATTTGACTTTAAAAATCGTAGATGTTCAAGGTAGAGTTTTACGTCAATGGCAATATGATAATCCAACGACGAATTTTATTCAGAACATTGATATTTCGGATGTCGCAGAAGGTATTTATTTCCTTCAAGTTCAGACCGCAGATGGTTTGGATGTCGTTCGATTGATAAAACAGTAACGTATTACCAATCTCCAGATTGGTAGAAATCATAATATTGAAAAGTGGCAATGTTCTTCGGAATGTTGTCACTTTTTTCTTTCCTATTACTAAAAACAACTATGTGTTAAAATGTTTTTTTAGTTTATTCTTTTCTTGGCTTATAGAAAATCATTTTTTACATTGCAAAGTACAAACCTAAAAATAAGAAAAACCCAAAACAATTTTCCAAATCAAATTTTTCATTTTTTAGGTATCTAAATCCTTGCAAATTCACTCTTTTGAGGTTTTTGATAAACATTTATTTTTTTTTAATTTTAAAACAATTTTACCTATGAAACAGAGAACTAACAGTTCTATTTTAAAATCGGTGAAACCGATTTTAAATACGGAGTTGCACGGAGTTTGATTTTACTTCTTTTTATCTCTTTTTGTTTTGTTAATCTTCTAACAGCACAACCATGGTCAGCAACTATATCCTCTCAATTTTTTCCTGCTTCAAATCTTGAATGCTCTAATGAGCCCTGGAAATTAGTTTTTTATGATGAGTTTGACGGTAGTTCTATTAATACCAATAAGTGGTACACCTTTTCTCCTGACGGAGGTCCGGGATGTAATGGAACAGATAATTGTTTATGGGCAAGAACAAGAGATCTTCAACAAGTATTTTCAGATGATAACCTTGAAGTGAATAATGGCATGTTAACCATATATGCAAAAAAAGAAGATATTACATTCATGGATGAACTATTCCATTATACAGGAGGATTTATTGGGGTAAAACCTCAATTCAAAACACAATATGGACGATTTGAAGCACGAATTAAATTAACAGATGGAGATGGTTTACGATGTACATTTTGGTCTATTGAGGCTGGATTTGAAATAGATTTTGTTGAATATTTAGGAAATAGAAAAAGAAGGTTTTTAACGGATGTACATCATGATGGTAATCATAATGGCTTTCATGTAAAAAATCAACCTTCATGGTTAATTGATTACTCTAACGCTTTTCATATTTATGCAGTAGAATGGTCTCCTCACAAGATAGAATGGTTTGTTGATGGTATTTCTGTAAGAACACTTTATCGTTATCAAATAGTAACATTTAATCCGGATAGATTTTCTAACATTGATTGTAATAATACTCCGGAATCTGGAGATTTGATAAGAGAAAATTTATTATTTGATGATGATCCTCAATCTGTTATCTTAAATTTAGCAGTTGAAGGTAACGTTGCAGGAAATTCGGATGTTGATGATAGTAAGTTACCAAGATCAATGAAAGTCAATTATATTAGAATATATCAAAAAAATATCCAATCAAACTATTATGATTTTTGTGGTGGAACATTTGATGGTGTCGAGGATCTTTGTTTTGGAGCTACAGAAACATATACATTTCAGGGAGATTATAGTAATGTTTCTTTTTCAAAAAGTTCAAATTTAAACATTGTCAATACTACGCCTAATTCTGTAACAATTTCGCCTACCAATACGGGGTTTTCAACGGGATGGGTAAAAGCTACTGTAAATTTTGCTCATGCACCTTGTTCAACAAAGACTTATACCAAGACCTTGTACGCAGGACAATTAATTTCTGGAACTGTTAATCAAACTAACCCAATATATCTTTCTCAACCTTTGCAGACGGTGAACTTTATTACTGCCCCTTCAGGAAATTCATATACAACATTTAATGTAGATTTGGATAATACAACAGTCAATTATAATTGGCAAATTACGAGCGGAAACGGCACAATAGGTGGTTCAAATTGGAATCCACAATTAATCACAATACCTCCTAATAGTACATCTCTTTCGTGTAATATATCAACTACCACAGGTTGTGGAGTTATTTCTCGAACAGTAGCTTTTGTAAAGACATCTAATTGGTACAAAGTTGGTCTCAATCCAACTAATGGATTACTAAATATTATCGCTATTGATGATTTTGAAGTACAACATTCCAACGATAATGATGAAATAGTATATACAACGATAAAGCCTACTTTTACTAAAAGTACCTTGTATAACTTTGAAACAGGAGAACAGGTTTATAGTCAAGAGTCGATAGAACCTATTAAATTTATGACGATGGATATAGCACATATCCCTAAAGGAAAATATATTTTACAGATTAAAAATGAAGAAATCACATCTACACACCAAATAATAATCGAACGATGAAAAAAATAATATTAATTTCAATGACAATATTTTTTGTGTCAAATCTTTTTGGGCAATCTGTTGAGATTTATGGAAATGGAGTTTATTCATCTACGCACTATAAATTCAAAAAGCAAGACTATTTCAAAGGTCATTTCACTTCATCTTTTGGCTTGAACTATAATTTTGAAAGTAAGAAAAAACTGAATTATATGATAGGTCTTTCTTATGATAAAAAAGGAGCAGATTATGAAAACATGTTTAATGATTTTATTATTAATCGTTTTGATTTTATAACTTTAAAAGGTTTAGCTCGATGGAATATTAGTCCTAATTATGAGTTACAGTTTGGTGCTTACACTGCTTTTTTGACTAATTTAGAAGTCTCTCCAACTAATTCATATACGCAGGAATTTATTGATAATAGTCGTAATAATGAAGTCGGTATATCTTTAAATATTCAACAACTAATCTTTACAAAAAAACAATTTGAAGGATATATTAAAGTTGAAAGTAATTACGGATTAACAACTATTTGGAAAGGTTATAGCTTTTTTGGATTTGAATCATATAGACATAATATTACATTAGGTTTGGGTTTAGCGGTACGTTGGAATTTTAAAGAAGAATAAATACTTTGGGCAAAGACATGAAAGTGTCTTTGTCTTTTTGATTAAATAATCAAACGATGAAGAAATATTCAATTCTAGTAATTCTAATCTGCTTTTTTGGAAAAGGATATGCACAGCAAGTTGGTGTTTATGAA
>CAWVWD010000377.1:0-4870 GCA_963933585.1 uncultured Saprospiraceae bacterium | reverse complement strand
AGAAGCAGAAGAGGCAGAAGAAGCAGAAGAAGCGGTATTTAATGACAGCGAAAAGTGTAAATACAATGCTATCAAAGGAAAAGCAATGATTAATAAATTCAATTTTAGCAATTCGGATGAGGTTATTGTTAAATTTAATTTTGAAAAAAATGACCAAGACATCTCCATTTATCCTGAAGTTTCAAGTACAGATGTGGTGTTTGCCATCAATGGTAAAAATAAATATCCATCAAAATATTGGTGTGCAGAAAATGAAATTATAAAAGGAGCAACTTTTAATTGTGTAAGATATGAATTGATAAAAGATACAGGAATTGGTTGTGCAAAAGTGAAATATAGTATGACTGATTTTGAAGATAGTGGCTTATAAAATAATGATGAATCACGGACCAGTTAATTGGTTTTATATTCTCAAAACGCTATCGAAATATATTTTCGATAGCGTTTTTACTTTTATCAAAACAGCGTACAGCAGCTAATTAACGTTTTAGAGGAAACAAAAACAAATTAGAATCCCAATTTTTTTTCTAATTCACAAAAATGCTGATTATATGATTCAAATACTGCTCAAAGAAGAGTTATTAAATAAAACATTCAAAGTCATTTTATCTTTCAAAATTCTCGAAATGACTTTAATGATAATTATTTATCTACTTTTTATGACTTTTCGATAACGAAAAAACGTGTTGACTTCAAAAATCAACACGTTTTTTTATATACTTATATCAATGAAATGGTTACGTTTGTATCTTCAATATTTGGCTTCAAGTCCCCTGTTGAAGATCTGCAATCACTTCGCTAGTGCGTCAAATAGTTTATAGTTCATAATTTTGATAAATAATTTATAGTTTAAAAATGAGTGCATTAATAGAATTACAATATTTTCCACCGATTGCCTACTTTGCTGTTTTATTGAAAAATAAAAATGTTTCGATTGAACAATTTGAAAATTATCAAAAGGGTTCTTATCGAAACCGTTGTCATATTGCGACTGCGAATGGTTTGTTGCGTTTGAGTATTCCATTAGAAAAAGGAAAAAATAATCAAACAACGATTAAAGAGGTGAAGATTTATAATGCTACAAATTGGCAAATTCAACATTGGAGAGCGATAAAATCGGCCTACGGAAATGCACCTTATTTTGAATATTATGCGGATGAATTACTGCCGTTCTTTGAGAAAAAATATGATTATTTATTTGATTGGAATTTGGATTTATTGAATTGCATTATGGAATTATTTATGATGCCGAATAACCTTCAATTTACAGCAGAATATCAAATGGATTTAAATGATAATACAACGGATTTCAGAAATGTCATTTCTCCAAAAAAACAGAATAATGACTCATTTAAACAAATTCCATATTCTCAATTATTTGTCGAAAAACATGGATTTATTCCCGAATTAAGTGTTTTAGATGTTTTGTTTTGTAAAGGGCCGGAAGCCATTTTGGTAATTGATAAGACGATTTGAATTCAAAAAATGCTCCCGGATATTTCGCTGATTTCGCAGAAATAAAAAAAGACCGTCATTCTAACTTTCGTTAAAATGACGGTCTTTTTAGTTTTAAAAATCAGCTTGCTGATTCTAATCTGTGAAATCAGCGGGAGAAAACCTTAAAACTTAATAATCGGTAAAACGACTTGTTCGTTAGAAGTGGTGATTTGTAAGATATAATTGCCGTAAGGCAAATCCGAAATATTCACCTGCAACTGCTGTTCGCCCATTGGTAATTGACCTTCCGAAACCGTTTTTATTACCTGACCATTTAAGTTATAAATCGTCATATTTACCGTTTCTCTTTTGGCTAATGTAAATTCTACATTCACAAAATCATGTGCAGGATTCGGAAAAATTTTAGCTTTCAACGCTTCTACCTCAAACGAAGTCGTATTTGTAATCGAAGGTGTATTTACGGGTTGATTTGTGTATAAACGATATTCACCGGCTTGTAAAGTAATTTTTTCTGAAGCGTTAACCACGTCCAAAGTATCTCCGGTAAAGAATTCGTACCAAATTCCTGTATTTTGGAAAGCAGGATTAATTTCATTCGAAATTACATCGAAATTACCAAGAACAACTGCATTCATAGTTGGATCATTCAACCGAATTCGTTTTACTTTTCCATTTAATGTAAAGTTGAAATCTGTTGTACGGAATACATCGTGGTTTAATTTCAAGTTAATTAATGAAGCATTAATATCATATAAACGTTTGCGATTTTCTTCTTGGAAATAGTTCCATAAGATTGGTTTATTACAAACTCGACAGGGCATATCAATCGAAACGCCGTAGCCAACTTCTTGGAATTGCCAAACCATTTTTGGACCAGGAATCGTATAGAAAAAAGTAGAAGCCAAAGCCATACGACGCAAAGCAACCGCTGTATCTCGTACATTATGCCAAGCACTTGCTTGATTTCCAGCATTTAACATCGCATACATTGCTCGTTCCTCATCGTGAGATTCGATATAGGTAACTAAGTGCGGATTTGTCCAACCTCGGGCGGTATAAACGCCATTTTCGATATTTCCGTTATAGCCTTTTAGGTTATCAGCATAACCATGCGTTACATTTCCCCAAAGCATCATGCCATAATCTGACAATTGAATCTCCTCATTATTGGCTGCCCAATGTTCCAGAATAATGTAAGAATCTGAATCCACTGCCCAAATTTCGTCCGCCATTCTTTTCAATAAATTGATTCTGTTTTGATCAAAACCAACATTACCCACATTCGTAAAACCTTTCGTGAAATCAAATCGAAAACCATCTATATTATATTCATCTATCCAAAACTTATTGATTCTATCCATATAATATTGAACCGCATTACTTTCGTGATTAAAGTCAAATCCCCAACAATTTGGTGGGTGCGGACAGTTTGCATTGAAATAAGGAGAATTTGCTGCCGGAGCATTATTCGCGGCATCCCAATATAAACCAACCAACGGATTTTGACCAAAAGCATGATTGAAAACCATATCAATAATTACTGCAATTCCTCGATTATGACATTCATCTACGAATTCTTTGAATTTTTCTGGCGTTCCATAATACTTATCTAAAGCCATGTGGAAAGATGGATTATATCCCCAACTTTCATTATTCTCAAATTCGCCTGGAGGCATTAATTCGATTGCATTGATTCCTAAATCAGATAAATAGTCCAATGAGTCAATCACTGTTTGGTAATTATGAGTCGATACGAAATCACGAACTAAAAGCTCATAAATGACTAAATCTGTTTTTGCTGGCGGTGTAAAACTCGTTGTTTGCCAATTATAATCCGCTTTTCCTGGGTGCATAATAGTTACAAAACCAGAAGTCTGTCCAGCAGGATAAGGATGAGGGTTTGGATAAGTCGCAGCGTTAATATTTGCATCTGCTCCTGGATCCAAAATCAAAGTACTATAAGGATCCGCAATTTTGATTTCGCCATTAACCCAGTATTGATACCCGTAACGTTGGTCAGGCGTTAAACCTGTGATTTCAAGCCACCAAGTTTCGTTATCCGTTCCTTTGTTCATATAGAAGTTTGGATCTGGCGTCCAAGCCGTAAAATCTCCTAATACATAGACGAAGTTTTTATCCGGTGCGAAAAACTTTAAAATTACGGTAGAATCATTCCTATAATTTGCACCATATTCCAAATTTGCAGGAGGATCTTGAACTGTTACCGCTGGATTAGCAGTATAGTAGAAAGTATCTTTAACCGTTGATATTCCATTATTAGCAACCAATTCAACGGTATGCAAACCTTGTGTCGAAACGGTCAACATATGATTAATCGTTGTTGCATTTGCTTGTGTCGCAATTAAATTTCCATCATCAAAAATTTCTAAGGTCGAATTGGTATTAGAAGCTCCATTTATATCAATGGTGGCTCCGATATTTGCGATTTGTGTTACGTCATAAGGTTTGAAGAATTTTGCTAATAAACCAGCATTTGGAGGATAGACATCATAGTAAATATCCGAACCATCAGCTGCACGACCTACCACATTTCCGGCTGCATTTCTGAAAACGAATGATAATTGTAAAACAGTCGTTCCGCTTGGATAACCATAAAAATTCGCAATATCGATTTGGATTTGGTGTAGATTATTTCCCAAACTCGTCATTACTGTACTTGCGTCCGCAGTTCCCCAGTTTCCCTGAACATATTTCCAATCAGTTGGAGAAACAGACGCCGTTGTAATTAAACCAGCGTGTGCATAAATGGTCGCATTTCCAACTAATGCACCGTTTCCAGCCGAAGCATCATAAACGATGGTAACAACATCCGTTTGAGTCGGAAAAGCTGGGGTTATCTGTAAGATTTGTGCATTTAGTGAAAATACACTTAATAGCAACAATGGTATAAATATGTTTTTTAATCTCATAATTGGTTATTGTATTTAATGTCAATTTCAGAAAGAACGATACTCCAGAAGTCTTATTGACAAACTTATAGTTATTCTAATAATTGTAGTAATATACTGTTTTTTTGAAATCAAAAAAGGTAATAAAACTGATTTTGTCACCTTTTTGAAATGGCAAAGTTAAACCTGAATACCAGATCAGAACGATAAATCATGTCCTAATTAATAAAGCTCCAAAATTATTGTTTCGTAGCCGCCCAAAATCATTTTTTTATTCAAATCATTCTTTATTTCATCTGTTAAAACATTTTTACCATTTTTATAATGTTTCAATTGTTCGTTAAATCGATTCGTTGTGAAAGTCGTTGGTTCGGCGTGTGTGTTCATCGCAATCATAACCGCCTTTGAATTATCATTATTATAACGAAAATAAACGTATAAACCATTTTGAGGAACAAATTGCATCAACTTTCCTTGTTTTAAAACAGCACTATTTTTACGAT
>CAWVWD010000376.1:0-4871 GCA_963933585.1 uncultured Saprospiraceae bacterium | reverse complement strand
GTCTGTTTGTGCGAAAGTGATATTGGCAAAAGCCAAAATTGATAAAATCGTAAATAATTTTTTCATTTTTTATGTTTTAACCCTTCTCCAGCCCTTCCCTTTAAAGGGAAGGGAGCCGGACGAGAGGACTTGAAAAATCAAGTTTTGTGTTTTATATTTGATAATTTTCTTCTAAGAATCTTCGTAGTTTTTGGGCGGCTGATGCCCAGTCATTTAGTACTTCATCATTCGTAAATCGTATCATTTTATTTCCCATTTCTTTTAAAATTTCTTCTCGAATAATATCGTATTCTATTTGTTGATTATGAATACTTCCATTTATTTCGATTATCAATTTTAACTCAAAACAGTAAAAATTAGGAATGAAATAGGATTTCTTCCCAATTATATTTGAATGTTCAATAATATATTATCGATTGAATCGTAATCCAAAAAATTGCTTCCGCTTCCGTTGGATTTTTCCTCATTGATTTTGCAAATCTTTTTATGTCTTTTTTTTCATAAATAGACGTTTAAATTTCAAAAAAAAAACCCAACGACAGATACTCGATTTCTATTAAATTGAGGTCTCTCATCTTGCTTCTCTCCCTTTTAAGGGAGGGATTGAGGGAGGGTTCAATTTTAAAAAGTAAAATTAATACTTGCTCTCCATTGTCTACCTTGACCTAAGAATACAGCTGACGAACGAGCGTCAAATGTATTAAAGGATTGTGTAAATGCATCATTGTTTTGTGCATCAGAAACGTACACAGCATCCAATAAGTTTAAGATATTAAATCGAATATTTATTTTGCTTATTCTTGTATTCTTTTTCTTGTTATAAATCGAAAAAGTATAACCTGTATGAAAGTCAAATAATGTATAATTCGGAATTTTCCAAGATTCTGCCCTTGCAGTTGCACCTCTTAAATCTTCCGGATTGAAATCTGCGTAATATTTTGCGAAATGCGTCGCTTTTAGTTTGATGTAAAACCCTTTTAAGGCTTTAAATTCAGGTGCATAACGGATTAAACCACCTAATTGAATCTGTGCCGCATCACCAACATGAACGCCAGTCGGATCAAACTCATAAGTCGTTACACCATCTGGTAATAAAACGGTATCGCCAGAATTCCAAATCCAATCACCGATTGAAGCTAAACCTTCTAATGTAAGTTCTTCTGTTGCTTCAAATGCAAAATCAACTTCAATACCTTGATGTAATGCCGCCAAACCTTGAATATTGACTGGTGTTCTGTCAGATTCTGGATCCGTTGGATCTTCCAAAACAGAAGGTAAACGGTCTAAAGGACGGTTTGCCCAATTGGTATAATAGGTATTTACATTCGCTGCAAATCGTGGACTTTTAAAATTATATCCTAACTCAAATGAAGTTACGATTTCATTTTTCGCACCTTCTGCAACAATTGCGTCTTGTCTGTTTGTTGCGTTTGGAATAATCACATTACTGTAGCGAGTCGGACGAGATAAGTAACCAGTATTAAAGAAGACACCATGTCTTTCATTAATACGATATGCCGCACCGGTTTTGACGGTAAAGCTTGGACGGTATAACCAATCAAT
This sequence comes from uncultured Saprospiraceae bacterium, assembly GCA_963933585.1. Lineage (GTDB taxonomy): Bacteria > Bacteroidota > Bacteroidia > Chitinophagales > Saprospiraceae > CAWVWD01. The sequence continues at coordinate 3,308 of CAWVWD010000376.1, read as the reverse complement.
AGCATAATTCTGAGCTTCTGGGGAATCAATGGTGTAGTTATCATCATCAATTGTTACGGTTTCACCATGAGCAATTTCGAAAGAAGTATCTGCCAAAGTCACGATTTTTTCATTGAAAAAATCTTCATAAGCATAAGCAGACATTGCGGTAGAGACATTCACGAAAGCGGATAAACCATCCTTTTCATATTCTGCCATTCCGAACAATCCACCCCAACGTACATAACCCGAATAATTATAATCTATGACATCACCAATCCCTAATTGTGTACCATCTTCTACTCGTTTATTACGATTCGTGCCACTATTAGACACATAATTTCCACCCATCAAATCATAAACTTCTCTTCGGTGTCCACCTTCATAATTTCGTAAATCCAAACCACCCGAAAATGTCCAATTATCATTCATTGTAAATTCGGCAGTTGATAATAAACCATACCAAAAATGACTATTGATACTTGCAAATAAGAAATTTTCTGCTCGTCCGTCAGGATTGAAAAGTGTAGCTGTTTGATTTTGTGTATAAACGGCATCTAAGTCAAATAAACCATTGTCCATTCGGTCATCATCTCCAAAAAGAGAACCTCTTGTACGAGTTCCACCTCCATTTCCAATAGACAAGTACGCCACATTAGAAAGGAAAAAACGCTCATTCGCATTCCACGAATGACGTAAACTAAACTGTGGCTTATGGTAATAATTAACTTGTGTATTAACCATATCTCCATTTAATACTCCGACATGTTGATTATAACGTAAACCATAACCATAGCCCGTTTGTGGAAAATCGTTATTGTTAATACCTAATTCACCAGCGTAAGTCGAATCAAATATAGCAACAGGAGCTTTGTAAGCCCGCTGTCCATGTTGTTGTGGTGCACCAAAACCAGAGAAACTAATCAAGTGATTACCGATTTCTTTATCAACTCTTAAGTAATAAAAGTAGCCTTCGGTAAAGTTACCACTTGCCCAACCGTCACCTTGTTTATAAGAACCCCCAGCCGAAACACCCCAGCCGTTTTTCATACGTCCAGAAGTAAAGCCAAGTGTTGAACGTGTAAAACCATTGTTTCCAACCTCTTGTCGAAATCTAAATTCACGTTTGGATTCAATTCCTTTGGTCAAGATATTAATTGTGCCACCAACGGAAGGAATTGCCAATTTTGACGCACCCAAACCACGTTGAACCTGCATTGTTTTCGTGACCAAATCCAAACCAAACCAGTTTGACCAATAAACCCAACCATTTTCCATATCATTCACTGGAATTCCGTCCAACATCACTGCAATATTTCTTTGGTCAAAACCACGAATCGAAACCCGAGCGTCACCATCGCCACCACCCGTTTGGGTTGCATAAGCACCAGGCGTTGAGTTTAGGAGCATTGGTAAGTCTTGCGAAGCCAATTCTTCATTTAATTTTGCAGTAGAAATATTCGTAAATGCAACGGGTGTTTTACGAGCGACCGCAATATCTGCAGTTACCGTAATGGCTTGCAATTCTAATGCACCGCCCATTTTAATATTTAATGTAATATCTTGATTATCAATAATTATATTTTCAATTACGTCTTGAAAACCGATATAAGAGAATTTAATTTCATGTTTTCCCTTTGCTAATTTTAAAACATAATTTCCATCAAAATCAGAAGTTACACCATTTGTTCCGACCACGACATTCGCACCGATTAGTGGCTCATCCGTTTCGGCATCTGTAATTTGACCTTTAAGTGAACCTTGAGCGAAAATAATTGTAGAAAGGAAGAGGAAAGATAATAGCAGGTTTAATTGCTTCATTTCTTTTAGTAATTAGAGATTGGTGAATAGTGATTGGTTTCACTATTCAATAATCTACATTTTTTGTAATAAACCTATAAGGTTTTCAAAATCTCATAAGTTTTTCGAGATAATTAAAAACCGTCATGCCGTCCCGAGTACTTCATGGGTCAGTATGACGGTTTTAGGTTGAATTTTAAAATCCAACAATTTTTTTAATTAATCAATTAATAATTTCTGAATAGCAATGCTTTCATTGTCAAAATAGATTTTCACAATGTGAATACCTTTGTTTGTCGTATTGATATTAACCGTGGCATTTTCAGAACGGAAAGAAGCATTGTTATAAATCAACTGACCAACCATATTATAAACTTCCACACGATTAATACTTTCTTCTGCTTGAATAGTAAAAGCACCAGAAGTTGGATTTGGATACACGTTGAAATTAACGATATTGATAGGTTGTGTACTTGTAAAGTTAGGATCACAAGCGCAATCATGCTGACCATCAATTACATCAAAAGTATTTTTTGGATAAGATGTCCAATCGCCGTACGCCAAAGTATCCCCTAAAGCGGAAACAACTGCTCCTGAACCATTCTCTATATTCGAGTTACGAATCAAAGTACGGTCACGACTAATCCAAAAACCTGCAGGTGTCGCCCAAGCATCTCCTGGATCTTCACCAATAACTCCAACAACGTCAAGGATGTTACTTCCGTCACCTGCAACTGTTGTACCTATAATTAAAGCAACAGCATCGTCACCATTAAAATACATTGAATTGTTTACATTGTAATCAGGACATAAGTAAACGTCTGCACGACCTTGTAAATCTAAAAAGTCATGGTAAACGGTTCCATAAAGTGGTGCACCATTCGCATCGTATTGAACACAAAAAACAACTGCTCCTGCATCATCAATAATTGGCATTCCACTTACTGCATCTCTACAAGTGTCCCATGCTTGGTAACCATTCCAAACTGGTGTCTCCAAACCTGTTCCCAAAGAATCTAATTTTTCAATAACGATTACATAATTGCCATAAGGCTGAATCATCGCACTTGGCAACTGAATTCCTGTCAAAGAAGTCGCACCGTTAGAAAAACGACCAACTGAATAACCGGAAACGTCGATTGCATTTGCTGTTGGATTGTATAATTCAATCGCACGATTGTTACCGTAACCTTCTACGTAACCTGAAATAAATAAGTCGCTGCAATTTTGAGCATTCATTGTCGTAAAAGATAAAATTGCTAATACCGAAAGTAAAAAATTTTTCATTTGTAAAATTTGTGTGGTGATATTGTGGTATTGAATTTTTTTAATACCGCAATACTTTTAATTTGTGAATGTGTCTCTAAAAGTCGTTTATCAAAACATTTCTGTTTCGAAGTGCAAAGTTACGGTTTTAAAATCGAGTAGCTAAACGGAAGATTTAAAATTAATGTAAATTAACATCTTAGAAGTAGGTCAAGTTAATCATGTCGGTATTTTTTGACAAAATATTGCCGATAACTTCGTTA
>CAWVWD010000375.1:0-4884 GCA_963933585.1 uncultured Saprospiraceae bacterium | reverse complement strand
GTAACACTTCTTCCCTTGCTCTTTCTGCTACTCGTTGCTCTAAACTTCCCCAACCAATACTGGTATAATTACCAGAAACCGTTACTTGACCAAAATCTGCCAAAGTCATATCTATTCTTGCACGACCAGCGTAACCGCCTCTTTCATCAAAACCACTTACACGCAATTCATTCACCCAAACTTCTGCACAACGGGTCGCTCCGTCATCTTTCGTATTTCGCACACCAATCATCATGCCTTCTACCAAACCTAAATCTGGATTACCAACAATTCTAATTTTGTTCGCTATTTTCTCTGGATCATTGATTTCATACGGAACGGCTAAAGATGCACCGGCTAAATCCCGGGCTACTTTTAAATCTTTAAATTGTTCTAATAAAATATCGAACGAATTTTCATCCTTCCAGACTTCCGCTTTATAATCGTCATCCAATTCTGGATCGCCGCCGATATAAGTAGTTCCTTCGGGCGTAACCGTTAATGGAATTTCATATTCATAATAATTATTTTCAAAATCAGAACCCATTCGGACGAAAATCGTCATATCACCGGTTTCTAATTCGCCATCTCGTGATTCAGCATGCACAAACATTTTCATCCGCTTAAAGACTCGCATATCGAGGTTTAGCGTTTTGTAAACGGCTCGTGCATCGCCATCTTCTAAGCCACAGACTCGGAGCGCGAGTGATTGTTCATTCTGTTGTGCATCGGCGATAGTTCCAATCGTTCGCTCCCGCTGAACACCTGGAGGCAATACGTAAGGGAACGGAAATTTATTAGAGTTCTCCTCAATACTTACGCCCGTCATATCGAAAGAAGTCGTTCCGCCACCATCTGTTGGATGGAAAATTCCATTTCCTAAAAGGTTTCTACGGTAACGTCTCCATTGATTACGAACCAAGGCAAAACGTGCAAAACGCATCACCACTGGTTCCTCAAAATCTTTTAAATAAATACGAACAAAACGAATCGAACGGAAATCTTGAATTCCTCCATGACGACTTGTGAATTGATCTACTGGAATACGGAATTGATACCATTTTGCACCATCTACTTCTTCTATTTGGTCGGTAATGAACTTCGATAATTCTAATTCATTTCCACCATTATTATTAATTGGAATGTGATATTGGAAATATGCTTCCGTTTCACTCAACGTATTATCATTATTAATATCCTCTGCATCTGGAATATTCGTCGCTGCCGATAATTGATTACCTTCTGGCGATTGTGAATTTCCTTCTGGATTATTAAACTTGCGATAACGGTCGAGAATTGGTGTTCCATCTGGGTAATTCTCAGCTGAATTATAATAGACGTAATTATCACTTGACGGATCTTGTTGTAATGTTGTAAGTGCATTAATACCGACAAGGTTTTCTATCCTCGTCAGGAAATCATTAAAAATCGTTTGCTCCCCTTCATCATTCAAACCATCCAAACCAACATCTTGTGCGGCTCTTGTTTCCGGATCATTATCGAAAGCATTGGTAACCGCTTGTGTTCTCGGAACTCGTCCCCAAGAAGTTGTATCCGTTCGAGAATTTCCACCTTCACGAGGCAAACCATTTTCAAAGAAATTACGAGAATCTTTCAAAACATCCTCCGAAACATTTCCTAAATTGATGTATAAATCTCCACCATCACCAGCAACGCCACCAATAAATGGATTCATCAACCAAAATTCCACAAACTCAATATTTGCCGCTTCGAAGTTATTCGTCTGTAACGCTCGTTGAATTCCTGCCCAACGAGTTTGAGGTTCTTTCAAAGAACCATCTGTATTTACACCAGCCGAAATTCCTGTAGTTCCTTCTGCATCATAATTATAAGGGCCACGTTCTCCTGGGAAAAATGCTAAATCCAACGGCCGAACATCAATATTTTGTCCGGGTAAAATAGAACGATTCGGGAAAACTTCTTGCTCTCTAACCAATCTCGTATAAGGATTATTATTATCCGTTCCTCTTCTTAAAACTTGATCAATTTGATACCAAGCCAATTTCGCACGATTCATTCCCGTTGCCAATGAATCTATCAATTTCGCTTCGGGAAACATACTATTATCTGGCACAGAAGCCAACGTCCAAAGTGTCGCAGGATTCCGTAAATCGAAAGAACTTGAACTTCCTTCAAAATCATCCAAATAAGAAACACCTCCAGCATCATCGCCTTGATTCAAAACTTTTGGGTGATCAGGACGCAATAATGCACCTTCGGCACTTATCGCAATAGATGATTGTTCTTTGGTATCAATGAATGGAATCGCATCGACTAATTTTGTTAAAAACGGTGCATCCTGTTGTAAATTCAAATCTATACCATAGACAGTATTCGCAATCGGATCATCACCAATATTCACTTTTTGTGTAAATGGACGCTCTGACAAACGCATCACCGTTCCACCGATTGTAAAATTATCATTTATCCAATAATCCAGTCGAGATCCCATCAGCGTCCGAGTTTGGAAACTAAAGAGGGAGTTATCCTCAAAGGAAACATTGACCGGCAAACCGGAATTCAAAACCCCTTCATTGATAATTTTTATTCGACCAATATTATAATCGACATCATAATCTTGTCCTTCTACCAGTTGCTGTCCACCGGCTGTAACGGTTACAGAATTACGAGGAATGTTAAATGCACCCAACGAAATCTCGGAAGATACACTTGATTTATAATCACCTTTTATGATAAATCGGTTAAACTCTGGATATTCTCTTGCAATGAAAACCGTTGAATCATATAACTCGTCATAGACATATTTTTCTCTAAAATTCATCTCATTGGGTTGGAATTGTTTTTCCAATGATTCGCCAAACGGCTCTAACACTGGGAAAATAATCCGACCATTTCGAGGATTAATCGTTACGCCCGATACGAAATCAAACGCACCATCAGGAACAGGATCACCAGTTCGATTCAGGTTATCCAAGTTCAAAATACGAATTAATGGTTTTCCAGATAAGCTACTTTCAGGAATGAAACGTTTTGCAGCACCACCTGGATCTTGGTAAAATACATCCAAATTGAAATCCTGCTGATTCACTTGATAAGCACCAATCGAATAAACGTTTTTCATCATCAAATCCCATATTGGTAAATCCACACGAGGCGTTGAACTTTTCAACATCTTCAAGTATAAAACACTCAATGTATCGGGATTAATCGGTGCATCCTGTGAGAACTCACCGACTTGATGGCTTTCACCATTATAAGTATATTCAAACGCCACACCCAAAACATCATCTGGTTGAAGTGTTAAATTCAAAGATACATAACCTAAATCTGGATGGAAAGTAAACTCGGATTGTGATAATTTTCTCGCTCTAACTTTTTGGAAATCCCTAATCTGTGCCATACTAAATGGTGCAGCTTGTAATCCACCAACGGCATTATCCAACGCTCTCAAATTTGGGCGACTCAATAATTCTCGATAAATCGGATTCGCATCATTTGTCGGTAAAGCCGTCCGGCCATCTAATTCAAAATCTTGCTGACTTGTAGTAGGTTGAAAAATCGGATTATCCGAATGCATCTTCGTTGCATCACCTTCCCCTAAATCTGAGAAAACCACGATATCACGAACATCTTGGGTTGAGTTACGAGTATTCGTTACCCAAACTTCCATTTTCGTGATCTTAAATAAAGTATTGATTTGTGGAAGATTCTGTAAAGTCGATTCGTATTTCGAACGGTTATAATGCGATAAGAAGAAGTGACGATTTTCATCATATTGATCTGCCGAAACCTCAAACTTTTGTTGTTGAGCACCACCTTGAATTTGTAGATTTTTACGCCTCGATTTCTGTTGCGAGAGGACACTGGTAACCCTCAATCGACCAAACTGTAATTCGGTTTTGATACCAAATAAACTCTGGCTACCTTGAATCAAAGACGAACGAAGCGGTAAACTCACATTACCGGCTTCAATTTTTTGGATGATTTGATCTTCGTCACCAGTATATTCGAGTTTCATTTGATTCTCAAAATCAAAAGTTGCCTGCGTATTATAGTTTGTTTGCAATTTCATCTTCGAACCAATGGTACCGACCACGTTCATTTGAATTGCCATATCGAAATCGAAACCACCTTGTCGGCGTTGTCTTTCCCTTAAAATCGGATTATCTACTGTTTGAAAATCTCCACCAAATGTTAAATCGATATTACCATTTGGTTGAATATCAATGAGCGTATTTCCTTCATCATCGGCACCAAAAATCCCACGATTTGCAATCGGAGCTTTTAAATCAAAGCGAGATAACGGATCGTTAGAGTTTCCACTTGTACTTTTTGAAAGCTGTTGGAAGTACGTCGTTTGTTGATTTTTCTCTGACCATTTCAGGTATTCCTCAAACGTCATATAAGTCGGCGGACGGTAGAATTTATTACCCACTTTTTCGGTAATAATATACAATCCTGTCGCAGGATCATATTCCACCTTTTTATCAATTACAGACGGATCCTTCAAATCGAAAGGATTATTATTAGGATTAGTAATAAAATCTCCCGTTCTGTCATTAATCGGCTTTAGGGAATCTAAATTAGTCGTAAGGTTGTGATGAGATTTCGGTGAAAAATCCACTTCATTTCCCCAATTCCAGTCGTCATTTGTTGCGTAAGCTGATGTAATCGTAAGTGACACAAAAGCTGCGAGAACAAATAGCATCCGATTCCTAAGAAGTAGTTTTGTCATGGTTGCAGTCGGATTACTCATATAGTTGTTCAAAAAAATTAATGAATGATGTTAGCTATATTTCAATATGTTGGCATTTCAGTATTTCAGATTTTACCTTAACACCTCAAAACCAATAAATCTTAAAATTGGCTATAACACTATTAAGACAATTGACAATACAAACGTATTATTAATTGTCGCAATGT
>CAWVWD010000374.1:0-4892 GCA_963933585.1 uncultured Saprospiraceae bacterium | reverse complement strand
GGCAATATTTTGTCAAAAAATACCGACATGATTAACTTGACTTACTACTAAGGGCAAACACACCAAATCATTTTGTTATTTTATTAAATTATCACTTTGCAAGAATGATATTGGTTAAAACGGTTTTCTAGAAAAAATGGCGGAATAGAGAATTTGCGGACTCTTGCGGATTCTTTTATTGTATTAATGTAAATCAGCACTTTCTAAATTATTAATTTTTTCAGATGAAAATCATTTATTGGTTAATAAAACTTCCTTTTTTTCTTTCTTAACGAAAAGAGGGAAGTTTTTAAGGTTCAGTTGATTTATTAGTACTTCTTCCATACTTTTAATCTCCTATCAATAATCTCAATCGAAAATATGAATCCATAATCGTAATCCTATTTTGATGCGTTTGCCCTTTCTGCACATTAAGAAGAAACAATTTTTTATCAAACTGGCAGCAAGTTTTAGATCTTTATCGTTTTTATTTTTGTTATTTTAGCAAACCTTAAATTTTCAAAAATTGTATATGGTGTAAATTTTACATTTTTCCCTTATTGATGAACTATTCAAGCAATACTATTATAGTATTGATTACAGAAAGACGGAAATGAGAGAGTTCGTCTTTCATCAAAACCATTTACAAATGGATATTGCCTTAGATTTGAAACAACAAGAACAGGATCTTATTACTGCATGTATCAATAAAGAGCGTTGGGCTCAGCGCCAATTATATGAAACATATTATGGTAAGATGATGGGTATCTGCTTGCGGTATGCTACCAATAATGAGGATGCGCGTGATATTTTACACGAAGGGTTTATCAAGGTTTTTAAAAATCTTGGTAAGTACAAACCCGGTACGTCACTTGGTGCATGGATTCGTCGTATTATGATCAATACTTCGATTGATTATTATCGTAAGAGTATTCGCCGTAGAACGGAAGATTTGGAAAATGCGCAACATCAAAGTGTCGTTGGTCCGGATCCGATCAGTAACTGTTCTGCACAAGAAATAATGAAGTCGGTGCAAAAATTATCGCCTGCTTATCGTGCTGTATTTAATTTATATGCGATTGAAGGATTTCCTCATAAAGAAATTGCGGAACAATTAGGCATTTCGGAAAGCACTTCTCGCTCGAACTTGGTCAAAGCACGCTCAAAACTGAAAGTTATGTTAGCTTCAAAATATCCTAATTATGGAAAATAAGTCGTTAGACACCTTTATTAAAAAAAATCTGGAAGACTTCGAGGTCAATATACCTCAGGATTGGGCTTTTATGGAAGATATGCTCGATGCGGAGGAAGTTATGCCTGTGGATGAAGCGGCCAAAGTAAAACTTCGAGAGATGGAAGTGCCTTTTGAGGCAAGCGGCTGGCTTGCGATGGAAGCTGCTTTAGATGACTTGGGTGTGAATGACGTGGACGAAGCTGCAAAATCTGCTCTGGAGAATTTTCAGGTTAAATATAGTCCGGCCGATTGGGCAATTATGGGAGCGATTTTGGATGCTGAAATGCCCGAGGAAATAGATGAGGTAGCCAAATCAGCATTGCAAAATTACGCGGCTCCTTTTGTGCCAATGGATTGGGAAATGATGGATGAAGCATTAGATGATGCAGGATTCCCTAATGAAATAGATGAGGCTGCAAAAGCTGCTTTACAACAATTTAATGCGACTCAACCTTCAAATTGGGCAGCAATGGAAAGTATATTAGCAGAAGTAGAACAAATTCGTCGGCAACTGATTATTACAAAATCTATTGAGTTATTTTTATTCATTTTTGCAATCTGGACAATTGGTAACTTCCTACCATTCAAACAAAAGTCATCAAAGGCTGCTGTCTATCCAATTGAAAATATTATTGAAATTGAAAATACTAATGTAGTAAATGCGACGGAGGAGAATCAGCCTCAAGCAGATAAGAGTTCCACACCAAAGATTAATAATTTATCAATCTTTAATCAATCACCTGAAAGTAATTTTGATAATAATATTAATAATTCATCAGAAAACTTTGAAATCGGTAATAACCTAAATACACGAAATTTAGGTGAAAGTTTTGAGTTGGATATACCGACTTTCAATAATATCAATCCTATTCCGCCAGTAGAAAATAATAGGGATACAAAAGTTAGAGCAGCTGATAAACCAATAGCAGCAGTCTTGATACCAAGACAAACGAAGGAAGTATTAGTGACTTATCCGACTAAAAAGGGAAAGACGTTCAAAAATAATAATTCGATAAATAATTCGAATTCAAATAATATGATTGTAGGTCTCAATAATGCAAATTTTATTGAGCGAAAAACATTCGATTTGAACGACGATATAGATCAAACATTAGATAGAAACTATTCTATTAATAAAGAATCAAGATTCTATCGAATGCGTATGAAAATTAGCGTGAGTCCGGAATATGGAAGTTTCGTGAATACACAGGAATCTTATAATAATCGGAAAATTACTTCAGGGTTTACAACAAGTTTAGGTGTTGATTATGCGATTTCAAAGAAAGTTGAAGTTTCTTCGGGAATCAGTTATAATCGTAAATCTTACATACATCGAACGCAGTCTATGTTTGCGAATACATATAATCCATTCAGCTTAGAACAGGTGAAAAAAGTAAATTTAAGTCTTATACAAGTTCCGATAAGAATGAATTATAACATCAAAAAAGATGATAATATTCGTTTGTATTCTATAATTGGTATAACGGCCGGTCTAGTAATGAAGGCAGTAAGTAATACACAAGAGGCTCTATTAACAAGTTCTTTCATGATTAGAGATCTCAATACACAAGATAATCTGATGGCTAATAGTCACAGTAATAGGTCAAGTTTAGCAGAAGGTATTTTACAAAATGGTGAAATTAATACAAGTGCTTTCGTTACCGCTGACATGGGTTTAGGTTTGGAGTATCAAGCAAGTAGACGTTTCAGCTTCTTCATCGAACCTTTGTTCCAACGCTCGATTAATAAAATTGGTAGAAATAAGGAAACTTACAAAAATTACTCTTTGGCTTTAGGCTCAAGAATCATCTTATAAGTATTTGATAATTAGACCTTGTCAGATTTTTAAAATCTGACAGGCCTTTACGAATAAATATATCCAAATACTTAGTTCCCGTGTTCTCTGCCAATAATTTTTCCTCCTTTAAAAGCTTTTTCTTCTGTGTCTAACTCCTTTTGTTCCGCTTCCGTTAGAGCGACTTCTTCTGTTATTATTAAATTTGGTTGTCCAGCATCAACCCAAGCGGTGAACCACGCATCGCCGACTGCTTTAATCGCAGCTTTCATCCGTGCTTCCACCATTCCTTCTAATCGCTTGTGATACGCATTGGAGAAACCGTTACAATATGTTCGAATTGTCTTTTTACCCACATTTTCATAACAATAAATTTCATCTTCCGAGAATTGTTTTCGCAATGATTTTTCTATCCATAAAACACTATCAACCAGCTGATTACTTTCTAGTATAATATTCCAATAATGTGCTGTAGCATCTTCGATATATTCTGCTTTTCCAACAAAAAAGCTGTAGTCTTCATCTGCAAATAATTCCGGTAAGCGACTTTCCCAAAAACCGTGAATTCCCCGCTGATTTGTATATTGCCCATTATAATTTTTAGTCGTGTGTAATGGAACATGAGCATCTCCGATGTAATGACCAAAATCTGCCGAAAGCCGAAGAATCGTATTTACATCGCCATCCTCAAAAGCACGTGTTAAGCGATATTGCATTGATTGTAAATGCCACGGTAAAATTCCAATTTCTGATAATCTATCTTTTGCAAATACCTTTTTTACGTCTATATTTAGCGGAACCAAAACACTATCCTCCATGAAAATAGAATCTATTTCCTCCTTTGGAATTGTCCATTCCGAATCATAATAATTCCGCACAATATGTTTTTGAACGAATTTTATATATTTATATTTATCAATAATCAAATGATTTCGTCCAATCGTTTTTTGTAAATCATTCGCTTTCAAAATAAGTAAATTATCTTCAAAATCCATTTGAAATCGACCGAACAAATGAAGGGTATCATCTTCATTAGTAATCAAATAAATATCTGTAAATTTGGAGAGTGCTTCCGACCATCTTCTTGGAAAGACATCAAAAGGATAAGTATCTATTTCATCTGGATTAATAAAGTGACGAACGGCTTCATATTTGGAAGCATACCGCCGCTTATCCGGGTCAATTGCGTGTTCCTTAACGAAATCAATATTTGGTTTATAAAAATTAATTAAGTCTGGTGGCAGAGTAAATACAGCCATTTGATTGATTTGTCGATGTCCAAAAAATCCCCAATCAAGGACTTTCGACTGAAATGATAGTAGCAAAAAACTAATCATCAATAAACCACAATTTGCACCAAAAATTCGGGATAAGGTTTTACTTTTCATAGGTTGAGATTTTTTTTTGAATTATTCTAAAGATAATTTAAATTAATGAATTTTGCTTGGTACTTTTCCAATAGTTTTGCAGCAATAATTTATTTAATACAAAACCTTTTATTATTATGAAATTAAAATATATATTTTCTGTCATGATGCTATTTGCGGTAAGCATAGTATTCGGACAAGACACATTTAAAAGTTGTTATGTTCAAGGCGATTCTTGTTACTGCGTTACTTACGAAAAATCTATCGTAGAAACAGTCGTTCAAAATAGTTGTTCCGGGAAACACACTGTATTTAATGCACCAACTAATCGTAAACCAAAAGGTTTACCTCGTTTAGGTTCTAATCCACAATTCGAAACACTTCGTAATTATACAACAACACAAGAAGTTTATGATCACTTAAAGCGTATCTATATTGAAAATGACAAAGGTAACGCAACTAGATTTTTAGTTATGGGTAAAGAAGTTTATCAACCAGATTTTGGAGATAAAAGATA
>CAWVWD010000373.1:0-4892 GCA_963933585.1 uncultured Saprospiraceae bacterium | reverse complement strand
CCGGTACAAATTGAAACTGTAAAAGGAGAAGTTACTTTGAGAGATGTCCGTTTTGAATACGATAATGGTTTGGAAATTATCAAAGGTTTGAATCTGAATATTACTGCTGGTTCGAGTATCGGAATCGCAGGAACGACTGGAGCCGGAAAGACGACATTGATAAAATTACTCTTGCGATTATACGATACGACTTCGGGCGAAATCTTGATTGATAATCATGATATTAAAAATTGGGATTTGACGAAACTACGTCGAAATATCGGTTTGGTGAGTCAAGATGTGTATTTATTCCATGGTTCGATTCGGGAAAATATTGCTTATGGAATGGGTGAGGTTTCTTTAGAATCTGTCAAAAATGCAGCGATAAAAGCGGAGCTACATGATTATATTATACAATTACCCAACGGCTACGAAACCATTGTTGGAGAACGAGGCATCAAACTTTCGGGCGGACAACGACAACGTTTGAGTATCGCCAGAGCAATTTTGAAAAATGCGCCAATTTTGATTTTGGACGAAGCAACAAGTTCGGTGGATACGGAAACAGAACGGGCAATTCAGAAAAGTTTAGATGAATTGACAAAGGGAAAAACGGCGTTGATTATCGCTCACCGACTTTCTACATTGCGTCATGCAGACAAAATTATCGTGCTAAAAGAAGGGAATATTGTGGAAAGTGGCTCGCATGAATCCTTATTGGCGGAAGCCGGAATTTATGCAGATTTATGGAATGTACAGATAGGGGAATTTTAGGGTATAACAAACCTGTCAGATTTCAAAAACCTGACAGGTTTATAGTTATAACTCGCTCACAATTTTTTCAAACTCCTTCACGAACGCAGCATATTCGCTCGTAGCTGGGCCATTAAATCCAGTATGAATTTTGACGACTTTATCATTTTTATCAATAAAAATCATCGTTGGATAGGAAATTATAGCACTCAACATCGGTAATGCCTTGCTTGCTTCTGACTTTTTAGAATATCCTGCAATTAACATTGGATACGGCACATTCATTTTATCAATGTAGGTTTTTACCGCTTTAGAGGCTGCTCCAAAATTACGAGATTTCTCAAAAGCTAAACCAATAACTTCGATATTATCGAACTTTTTATTGTTATAAAAAGGAACTAAAAAGTTCGTTTCATCTCGACAATTCGGACACCAAGTTCCAAAAATTTGAATGATTTTTGCCTTGCCTTTGAAACGTTCATCGCTTGACGAAACCAAGTTTCCATCGACATCTTTAAACTCAAATTCAAACTTATCGTAACCATCTTTCAAGTAAGTCAATTCATAAGCAGAACCTAATTTTGCAGTATCGTTTTTAGTCGCTGTCCAGTTAGTTTTATAATGACTTCCAGATTGAAAAGTCCCAATTAACGATTTATCGTCCATGATCTTTCCTTCAAACAAGAACGCATGAGAACCATCGAAAGTAGAAAGGTAAATCTTGTCTTTTTGAATCGCTCCGGATAAGAATCGGTAATCACCAGTTTCCGTTAAGAACGTTCCCGTTAAGATGTTTCCATCTTGTTTAAATTCACCAATTGCAGGATAAGGGTTTTCTGTTTCCGTTCCGAATAACACTTCCCATCTACCCGAAACGTCCATAATTGGCTCTTTTCGTAAAGTCGTGAAACGATGATTTTGACCTTGTCTTGCAACAAATTTGATTCGATAATTTTCACGGTTTCTATCTATCCAAGCACCTTCAATCACCTTATCTTCATAAACGGCTTTGATATAGGAATTATAAATTGGAAACTCAATTCGAATAGTATCGTCGCCTTTTCTCTTATCGTGTCCATAAATAATATCATCGATAATCAGCACTTCATCACCATTAATAACTTCCAAATAAAAACTATCTGGCGTCGTATAAATGACATTGAATGTAAACGGCAATTCACCTTCTGTAATTTCCTTATAAGCAATTTTGTCACTTCGCTTGATGAACTCTCGTTTAGTTCGCATCGGACCCGTTTTTTTTCCATCCAACATCAAAACCGCTCGCCAAGGACCGGGAGCAATCACGTTAAATTGATTCGGCATCACGCATTCAGAAAACAAAACTGCAATAAAACCAAAAAGTAAGTATTTTGTAATCGTATTTTTCATTTGTAAACATTTAAGCACAGATTCTCACGAATGCGATTTATTCTGATTTCTATCGAAATGAATTTTAATCGTCTAACCGTGATTTCTGAAAAAGATAATTTTTTTTAATTGATGGCAAATTTCATATAAATAAAGGAGAAATCCGTGTAATTGATAAGAATCTGCGTTAAAAACTAAAACATCAGAAACATGAAATACCTACTTATTGTTTTATTATTTATGCTTCTGCTAAATACTTTTGCACAAACGAGCACAAGTATTATCAAACAAACTTTCATTTTTTAGCTATCGGATAAAAATGGCAAATCTTTAAATCTGAAAATGATTTAGAGTAAAGCTGTAAATATAAAATCAAATACTATTAATAAGTTGACTAATAAATATTTAGATATTAAAAGTGGCTTTGTAATTGTAAAACAAAGCACAAGCTATTATGGGGATTATAATTACATTTAACCTTTTGATGTAGAATTGGTTTATAAATGTGGAGACAAAATAATGAGGATTTAAATTAAAAATATTTAAGCTGTGCATCTAAAAATTCCTAAAATTCCTTTTAAAAGTGAAAATTATGTAATTGATTTGCAGTATAAAAGTAGTTTTGTTAAAAAGGTGCTAATTAAACTAGTTGACTGGATAAATTCGGAAATGGTGATAGAAGTATGAAGAACAAAACTAAAAAATCCAGATTTTCTGTCATACCAACCTTCTTGGATATGACGGGTTTTTTTACATTTTTTAACTTTATTCAGTATTAAAATTGACAACATTTATACCAAATATTCATGAAAGACTTACAAAAAAAACTTGCAGGCGAATTACATTACGATAGCTTAATGCGAACACTTTACGCAACCGATGCTTCGGTTTATAAGATGTTACCAAAAGCCGTTGCTTTGCCGAAAACGGTGGAAGATATTAAGATTTTAATTGAGTACGCTCGTACACATAATACTTCGTTAATTCCTCGAACAGCAGGAACGTCGCTTGCCGGTCAATGTGTCGGTGATGGAATTGTGGTAGATGTTTCTAAGCATTTCAGGAAGATTTTAGAAATCAATACGGAAGAAGCTTGGGTTCGAGTTGAGCCGGGAGTAGTTCGGGATGAACTAAATGATTTTTTGAAACCCTATGGTTTTTTCTTTGGTCCAAATACTTCGACCGCTAACCGTTGTATGATTGGCGGAATGGTTGGAAATAATTCTTGTGGTTCTACTTCGATTGTTTATGGTTCGACTCGGGATCATACGCTGGAATTGAAAACAATATTAAGTAATGGAAATGAAGCCATCTTTAAATCATTAACTCAAGAGGCGTTTGATAATAAGTTAGAAATCAAAGGCTTAGAAGGAGATATTTATCGTCATATTCATAAAGAATTGAGCAAAAGCGAACAAGCGAAACGCATTAAATCGGAATTTCCAAAAGCATCTATTCAACGTAGAAATACTGGTTATGCTGTCGATTTATTGTTGAACGCAATGCCGTTTTCAGAAGATGGAGAAGCATTTAATTTCTGTAAATTATTAGCAGGTTCGGAAGGAACGTTGGCATTTACGACAGAAATTAAGTTGAATATTTCGCCTTTGCAAGCACCAGAAGTTGTCGTGGTCGCGCCACATTTCAGAAGCATTCGGGAAACGACAAAAGCCGTTTTAACCGCAATGAAATATAAACCGAGCATGTGTGAAATGATGGACGATTTGATTTTGCAATTGACAAAAGACAATATCGAACAGCAGAAAAATCGCTTTTTTATCGATGGCAATCCCGAAGGTTTGTTAATGATAGAATTTCGGGGTCAAACATTGGCGGAAGCCGAAGCCAGAGCCGATGCGATGATTGCCGAAATGAAAGTAAATGGCGAAGGTTACGCATTCCCGAAAGTCTATGGAAACGATACCAAAAAAGTCTGGACATTGCGAAGTGCAGGTTTAGGAATTTTGGCGAATATTCCGGGCGATTCGAAAGCCGTAGCGTGTATTGAAGATACGGCGGTTGCGTTGGAGGATTTGCCGAATTACATTGATGACTTTACCGAAATGATGGATGATTTTGGTCAGAAAGCAGTTTACTACGCACACGCTGGAGATGGCGAATTACACTTGCGACCAGTCTTGAATTTGAAAAAAGCGAAAGATATCCAACTCTTTCACGATATCACGGAAGAAACGGCAAAATTAGTCAAAAAATATAATGGTTCATTAAGTGGCGAACATGGTGATGGACGAGTTCGAGCAGAGTTTATTCCATTAATGGTTGGTCAAGAAAACTATGAATTGTTCAAACGGATTAAATCTACCTGGGATGAAAATAGGATTTTTAATCCAGGGAAAATCGTCGATGCCGATCCGATGAATACTAATTTACGTTACGAACCCGAGCAAGAAACGGCACAATTTGATACCGTTTATGACTTCGACAAAGAAGGCGGCATTTTGCGTATGGCAGAAAAATGCAACGGTTCGGGCGATTGTCGAAAGACGAGTTTATCGGGCGGCACCATGTGTCCGAGTTATCGAGCGACTCGAGATGAAAAAGAAACTACAAGAGCAAGAGCAAATACGTTACGTACATTTTTGACACAAAACGCCAAAGACAATGCGTTCGACCATCCAGAAATAAAAGAAGTGATGGATTTATGTTTGTCTTGTAAAGGTTGTACTTCTGAATGTCCGTCAAACGTAGATATGTCCACGATGAAAGCGGAATTTCTACATCAATATTACAAATCAAACGGTATTCCGTTACGAGCGAGAGCATTTACCTAC
>CAWVWD010000372.1:0-4896 GCA_963933585.1 uncultured Saprospiraceae bacterium | reverse complement strand
AACACTATATTCCATTCCTTGTTTGCGAGATTGAATGACTTTGAAATTATCGTCCGGATCATCGGCATCCATGAAATACATTTCAGTCGTCACCTTACTACCTAAATATACATAAATGAATCTTTCATTTTTTTCCTTAAATGGATACAAAAAATAAGAACCGTCCAATTCCTCAAAAACTAATTTGTTTTCATTTTTACCCAAATCATGTCGGTGTAATTGATATGGGCGATGCGTTTCATCCAACATCGTATAATAGAAAGTCGTATTATTATTCGCCCAAACAATACTTCCTGCCGTTTTTTCGATTCTATCCGAGAGCATTTCACCTGTTTCCAAATTTTTGATATAAATATCATATTCCTCCGAACCATTCACATCAATTGCGTAAGCCATTAGTTTGTGATCAGAACTCACTTCTAATGCGCCAACACTGAAATATTTCGTTCCTTCTGCTAAGATATTCTCATCCATGATGATTTCCTCTTTCGCATCCAAATCACCTTTCTTACGACAATTAATAGCATAATTCTTCCCTTTTTCCATTCGAGAGTAATAATAATATTCGTCATCTTTCACCGGAACAGAAGCATCATCTTCATTAATTCGAGCAATCATTTCCTTATATAAAGCATCCTGCAAAGGCTTCAAGTGTTCCGTCATTGCATCAGTATATTTGTTTTCAGCTTTCAAATAATCCAATACTTCCTCACTTTCCTTCTCTCTCAACCAGTAATAATCGTCCTTTAATACAACACCGTTTACAGTGTCCAAACGTGCTACCTTTTTCGCTTTTGGCGGTACGATATTCGACATATTTTTTTCTTTTATTTCTTGTTTACAACTAATGATCACAAAGATAATCATTAGGAAAATAGTAGGTTTTAATAATTTCATGATTTTTATGTTATTTACGTTTCCGTCATAGTAAACATGGCCTTGAACCTAATCCGGTGATTAAAACAAAGGTATTCCATTTCTGTTTTTAATAATATAATAAATCTAAAAATATGGTTCTTTGACAAATCCGATAGAATAACCAGATTTACGGGAGAAATTGCTTTGCAATTTATTATTTTAAAAGTGACGTATCAATTCTGCGAAGAAAATTTTAAGACTATTCACCCTCTTTTTCGCTTATAGTTTCAAGACCAAACCTCTTAAGTAGCGTATCGGTTATGCCTATTTTTAATAAAAAAAATTCGCTCCAGAGTCTGCATCGCAACGACTCTATTTGTAACAATCAAAAGTAACTGTGAATATAAAGCTCCAGTACACCGACACTTTTTAGGATAATTTTTTTTAGTTGAAAACTAATATAATCAACATTTGAAACCTGTAAGATTTTAAAAAAATGAGGAGTTGAGTCGTCATCAAATAAAAATTCCGAATAAACAATGTTGCTTATTCGGAATCTTTTTATTTTAAAACGTCAGTTTACACTTGAAACTTATAAATTTTTGAAAACCTTGTGGGTTTCAGCAGGGTATAAAACAAAAAAGAGCCACTCATTTCTGAGTAGCTCTCATGTATTTTGGGTAGAAGATGGGGCTCGAACCCACGACCCTCGGTACCACAAACCGATGCTCTAACCAACTGAGCTACAACTACCATTTTTATAAAGTGACGCAAAGATAGATAAGTTTTTGTTTTTTAAAAGCATTTTTTAGAAAAGTTTCCTACTTTTTTTAAATTTATTTTCATTGTAGAAACTAACTATTTCACTATCAGTTTATTAGGAAGGAAATTTTTAAAAAAAAAGTTCCAATTTTATTAGAAAAACCGTATCAATTTTAAAAATCGACACGGTTTAAGCTATTTATAACTTTATTATAACTTTAGAAAGATTGAATATGAATAACCACAGGTTATGCCTCTGTGGGAAAATTATCCACCCAATAGTGCAATCAGTACACCAGCTGCAACGGCAGAACCGATTACGCCAGAAATATTCGACGACATCGCGTATTGTAAAATGTGATTACTTGAATCATATTCTAACGCTAACTTATTCGCCTCCCGAGATGCCATCGGAACAGCACTCAAGCCAGTCGCACCGATTAACGGATTGATTTTTTTCTTTGAAAACGCATTGTGAATTTTCACGGCCACAATTCCACCCACCATCGAAATTGCGAAAGCTATAAATCCACCACCGATAATCGTCAATGTTTTCCAATCTAAGAACGAAGCTGCGGTCATGGTAGAGCCAACAATTAAGCCTAAGAAAATTGTCGCTGTATTCATTATCGTATCCGAAGCCGCTTGAAATAGTCGAGTTGTACTCGCTCCAATCTCTTTGACCAAATTCCCAAATAATAACATGCCCACAAGTGGCGCTGCCGTTGGTACAACTAAACAAACAACGATTGCTAAGGCAATTGGAAATATAATTTTTACGGTTTTCAAATCTTTGATTTTCGTCTTATTTGGATATAGTTTATCCTGTTGACGCATATTGATTTTGAATTCCTTTTCGGTAATAAAGGTTTTGGAAACCAACGGTAAAATCACTGGAATCAACGCCATATAAGAATAAGCGGCAATCGCAATTGGCCCTAAAAGATGTGGTGCTAATTCGATTGCAATGAAAATAGCAGTTGGACCATCTGCACCACCAATAATTCCTAACGCGGCCGCTTCCTGTGGCGTAAACCCGAGTGCAACTGCAGAAATTAGGACGATAAAAATACCTAATTGTGCGGCAGCACCGAAAAATGCTAAACGAAGATTTCGCAACATTGGACCAAAATCTGTCATTGCACCAACGCCCATAAATATTAATGGTGGTAGAATTGTTGTTTTGATTAATGCACCATATAATAAATACATGATTCCGCCAGTATCGGTCGCAGCCATATTTCCAGTCGGAAAATTGGCCAATAATACACCAAAACCAATTGGTACTAATAATAGTGGTTCGTACCCTTTTTTGATACCGAGATACAGTAATAATACTGCAATCGCTAACATCAATAACGCCCCCGGACTTTCAATAAGATTATCGAAGGCGGTCATTGTATATAAATTATTAAAAATTTCCATTTTTTAATTGTTTACATTCGATAAGCGACTTGAAGTCGAATATCGAATATCTGCACACAGTCCAAATTTTATTGCAATTTCACAATTACTTCATCTTCTTCAATATCTTGCCCGTCTTTGTAGCAAATCTCTACTACTTTCCCAGCCTTATCCGAAGTAATTGCATTGATAACTTTCATTGCTTCGATGTAAGCAATCGTTTGACCAACGATGATATTATCACCGATTTGAATTGATGTTTCAGAAGAATCTTTTGTTAAATAAAATTTTCCTTCCAAAGGAGCAATCACTTCTTGAAGATTCCCAGTCACGATTGGTTTAGGCGTTTCTTTCTTTTTCTTAACGTTTGTTTCTGTTCCTGCTTCGTCTTCATTATCGTCATAAGCTACATTCACCACGAATCGCTCGCCATTCACCGTAATATTCATTTTCTTTGGTTGGAAATCTGCGGCTGAATCTGCGGCTACTTTTGGTGCCGCAGCTGGAGCAAAAACACCATCTTTCTTCGCTTTTCGTGCTGCCAAGTCCTTCTCAAATGCTTTCTTCGCTTCGCCAGATTTATACGCTAAATACTGATTTTCGTGCATTGCATATTCCAAAAGCTCCTCTTCATCTTCGCCAGTATCCCAACCCTTTTCCTTCATCTTTTGGCGATATTCGTCCAAAACGTCTGGATATAATTCTTGTGGATGTCCATTATAAAATTCTCGACCTTGTTTTTTTGCAATTGCCAAAATATCATCACCTAATTTACCAGGCAAATTCCCTGCACGTCCCAATAACATATCCCAAGTATTGTCATCAATAATCGACCAACGGGGTTTATCTTTGAAACTATTCATAGCATTTATCAAAGAAACATTTTTGACATATTGACTATAAGGCGTGACCAAAGGCGGATAGCCAAGTTGAGTACGCGCATAAGCGACTTCGTCAAATAGTTTGATTAATAAATCATCTTGTGTAACGGTCGGTTTATCGCGTTTTGTCAACCACTTATTCAAACTCTTCAAATTATTCTCTAAATCTGCCATCAAACTTCCCATCATTCCGCCTGGTAAACCTGGCGCAATTAATAAAGAATTCATAAAACGATTTTTCTGATTAATATAATAACCTAAGAAATCATCCACGAATTCCTGCGTCAAAGCGCGTACTTTCATATACGCATCCATATTAATATCCGGCACATCATAACCTGCATCTCGCAACATTTCATGAACCGTCAAAAGGTCTGCATGACCGGTTCCCCAAGATAAAGGTTCCATTCCTACATCTATAATATCTGCACCATTTCGCACCGCTTCTAACGTAGAAACGATAGAAAAACCTGGCGTTGTGTGACCGTGATATTGAATCGTAATATCGGGCGCGTAATCTTTAATTCCTTTCACCATTTTACCAATAGACACTGGACGACCAATTCCCGCCATATCTTTGATACAAATCTCATCCGCTCCAGCATCAATCAATTTTTTCGCTAAATTGACATAATATTCCACCGTGTGCACTTCAGAAACCGTGATACTCAAAGCAGCTTGAGCAATCATTCCACCTTCTTTCGCATATTTAATAGAATCTGCGATATTTCGGTAATCATTCAAACCACAGAAAGAGCGAGAAATATCCGTTCCTTGCTTTTTCTTCACCTTAAACATTAACTTCCGAACATCCACCGCAACTGGACTCATCCGAATACCATTCAATGCACGTTCCAACATTTGTGTTTGAATCCCAGCATCATTAAATGGTTGCGTCCATTCTCGGACAGCTTTATTTGGGTTTTCTCCAAATAATAGATTTACTTGCTCGAATCCGCCACCATTCGTTTCTACTCGTGCAAAACATCCC
>CAWVWD010000371.1:0-4910 GCA_963933585.1 uncultured Saprospiraceae bacterium | reverse complement strand
AGAATAAACAATCGACTATCAAAAGTAATTATTGGCCTGATTACGCTTCTTATTTTTTCCGCTTGTACAAAGGATTTGAGTACTAAAATTATAACACGAAACTCCGATACAGCGAAAGCAAAAACATTAATGCAAGACATGGCAATTGCTCATAATATTACAGCTTGGGACGATTTGGACACTTATAGTGTTTCATTTCAAGATGAATTCTTCGGGAAGCTTGGAGCAGCGAGTAATCCTTATGCGGAAAGTAAAACGGAATTTACGCTAGTTTATATTCCGAAATCATTTGATGGACAACTACAATTTAAATCCGGCATTAATAAAGGAATCTCTTGGGGATTACAATCGTGGAAAACATACGTTTTGGAACAGGACGAAATTAATTTTAGCGAAAATGAAGATATACTTTTTTGGATACCAACTTACCAATATTTTATCGAGTTTCCAGCTCGAATTCAAAAAGCAACTGCTTTCGATTATGCCGGAAAAATGGAAATTAATGGTAAAATGTGTGACGGTGTAATGGCTTCTTGGAATACGATAAAACCACAACGGGAAATTGACCAATACTTAATTTGGTTAGATTCCGAAACAAAAAGAATCGTTAAGCTGGAATATACAATTCGAGAAGTTTCCCGTCTTATAAAAGGTGCGGTGTATTTTAATGATTATAAGGATTACGAAGGTATTATTTTACCTTCTATCTTACCCGTCGTATCTCCTCTTTCGAAAAATAAATGGTTGCACGAAATGCAAATTAAAGATTTTACGAGAAATCCAGTGAATACCCAGATTCTTCGTCCTGACAAAATGTTAGAAGTTATGGGCGATAATAAAGACTAAACTGTAAAAGTGAAGGGCAAACGCCTCAAAATAATGATTTCGGTTTTGGGTTGTTTTTGGGATTGGCATTTTTGATTTTAGGCTGAAAATATTGGAAAACCCTTAAAAAAAGACTGGTGTTTAAGCGGAGCGAGTTTCAGTCTGTTGTCCAAAAAAAACGATAAAACCAAAAGGAAAAAGGACGTCACCCCAAAATATTAAAAGTACTTTTTAGGCTACACCTACTTTTAACGTTCTCTATTTTCGGTTTCTTGTGTCTCCTTACAATTAGATTCCCCCTCATTCTATAACCTTATGGTAAATAAAAAAAATCCCTACCAAAGCGAAAGCCTTGATAGGGATTTTTTAAAATTGGCGAAAGCCAAATCTTAAAAGACTAAAGTGAAGTTATATTTGTAAATATAATTGATTAACAACAATATAGAAATGATTGTTAAAACAGTATAAATAAAAAAACCTTCTGATCCTTTAGTACGTCTTGGTTCTATAGATTTCATAATTTCAATAATTTATAATTAATTAATAATTTTCAAAACCTGTCCCATTTTTACCCCAAAGACTCGGAGATAATTTGGTAATTAAAAACCTCTTCTCAGAAATTACCACAAAACTAGGATAAGAAACTGTAAAAGGCAAGGATTTAGAGGTGGATTTTAAAAACCTACTAAATATTGTACAATTTTTTCATTTTTAATTATTTTTAAAAAAAATGAATATCATCGAAAGTTTTTTGAATTGCTGACGTCTTATAAAACTAATCAATCAATTTTATAACATAAAAATAATTAAAAATGAAAAAATTAGTACTTCTCTGTACATTATTGACGATTGCAATAGCAAGTCAAGCTCAGACAAATCCAGCAATCACTTCTTGGCTACAAAATACAACCGTAACAGGAACATATTATGTAGCGGGAAATTCAACTGCAATTCCCAATAATATTTTAGTGAATTGTCAGCAAGTTGAATATTCTGTAGATTATGCATATATCACAGCAACTGGCATTCCTGCTTACACTACAGGGCCTTTTCAAGATGGAAATCCATCACAAGCAAGTAACCAAAATGCAATTTTTCAAATGCCCCTAAATCCGCAACAAAATACGGGAACATCAATAAATACGAATGGTGGAAATATTGGTATTTTTATAAATGGTGTCGCTTTATTCGATTATCGTGATGGCGTCGCTTGGAATCCAACTACGAATGCACTTTGTGGAGGTCCAGGAAATCCACCTTGTCCAGGAGGTCCAACAGCGACTCAGGATTGGAATCGAGATGCTATTCCTGCTGAAAATGCCGGCTTTGATTGTGCAAAAGGTCACCCAGCAATGGGAAATTATCACCATCATCAAAATCCGTCTGCTTTTGACCTAGACATGACACCGGCTTCTGATGTTTGTAATTTATATGATGCCGATGGTTTATATGTATTGGATGCAACGGCTCATTCTCCATTAATTGGTTTTGCTTACGACGGTTTTCCAATCTATGGTGCTTACGCTTACACGAATACGGATGGAACAGGCGGAATTGAACGCATGAAATCTTCTTATGAATTACAAAATATAACGACAAGAACGAATGGGCCAGCGGTGAATGCGACTTACATCTTGGGTTATTTCAGAGAGGATTATGTCTATGTGGCAAATGCTGCACCGGACTATTTGGACGAACATAATGGTCGCTTTTGTATTACACCCGAGTATCCAAATGGGACTTATGCTTATTTTGCGACAATTGATGCAGACTTAAACTCTGCTTATCCTTACGCTGTAGGCCCAACGTATTATGGTGTATCTTCGGATCGAAAAGTAACGTCAATTAATGAAACGACAACGACTTATACGACAACAAATACGAATTCTGCTTTGTTTGAAAGTTTTAAAATCGGTATTTATCCGAATCCAGCAACAGACTTAATTGCGATTCAGTTTAGTGGTTTGGTAGAAGCAGATTTTCAGTTAGACTTGATAGATGTAACCGGTAGAATCATCGAATCAAAAAGCATTAATAAAGGACAAACAATTGCTTATTTTGATGTGCAGACCGTTTATAATGGGACTTACTTTGTGAGTATTTCTAATGGAAATAACCACACAACTCGTAAGGTAATCATCGCAAGAGATTAATTTTATTTAACAATAAACCTATAAGGTTTCCAAACCTTGTAGGTTTATTTTACCGTCCAAGTAATTTTTAGATTTATGCTTTTCAGAATGTGCATCATCAGTTTCACCATATTTTTTTACAGTTGTAAAACTAATGAGGTTTCGACTTTAAATTCAACTTCGACGGATAAATTTTCCATCACGTTTCAACCAGTATTTGGAGCAGAAAATTTGATTTTAAATCAAAAATATCCAATCAACGAAACCGATAGTATTGAAATAAATGTTTTACGATTTTATATTTCTAATATTGAATTTTACAATCATGATAAGTTGATTCACAAAGTTTTGAGTAGTTATCATTTAATTGACTTAGACGACAAAAAATCATTGAAAATTGATTTAGAATCTATTCAAAATCGACCTTTCAATAAAATAAAATGTCACCTTGGCATTGATAGTACAACCAATGTTTCAGGAGCTTTTGGTCATGATTTAGACCCAACAAAAGGAATGTACTGGACTTGGCAAAGTGGTTATATCAATTTCAAATTAGAAGGAAAAAGCGAACTTTGTCCAACTCGAAACAATCAATTTAAATATCATTTAGGTGGTTATCAATCACCGTTTTACGCTTTACAAACACTCGAATTTGATATTAATGACGCCTCTGAAATAATCATTGATATTGATCTTCAAGCGATTCTAAAAAACGTTGATTTGGCAAGTAAACATTCGATTATGTCGCCGAGTGACCGTGCGGTTAAATTGGCAGAAATAGTCGCGGAAAATTTTGAAATTGAGAATACAAATTAAGAAAATAAATCAAAGACCGTCATTCCGACACAGATCGGAATGACGGTCTTTACGCAGGTTTTAACATGAAAAAATTACTATTCTTTCTATCCATACTCCTCCTCACCGCTTTTCATCAAAGCGATAATAATCCATTCTATATTCCCAAGAAGTGGAAAAAGCCAACCTACGATTTTACTAAAAATCCATTGTCAATTGCCAAGATTGACTTAGGAAAAGCATTATTTTATGATCCGATTTTGTCAAGAGATAACACCGTTTCTTGTACGACTTGTCATAGTCAATACAATGCTTTTACGCACGTTGACCACAGTTTAAGTCACGGAATTGACGATAAAATTGGAACGAGGAATTCCCCTGCTTTGATGAATTTGGCTTGGCAACCGATTTTCATGTGGGATGGATCTATTAATCATTTGGATATGCAAGCTTTAGCACCGATAAGTCATCCAAATGAAATGGGCGAAACGATAGAAAATGTCGTTTTGAAATTGCAAAAATCATCTATTTATCCAACCGCTTTTTACACAGCTTTTGGCGATAGTGCGATAACGGGCGAACATACACTCAAAGCAATTTCACAGTTTTTATTGACTTTGGTAAGTGCAAATTCTAAATATGACAAAGTGATGCGGAAGGAAGCGAAATTCACAAAACAAGAAAAAAACGGTTACAAGCTTTTCAAAACAAACTGTTCAACTTGTCATC
Organism: uncultured Saprospiraceae bacterium; assembly: GCA_963933585.1. Classification (GTDB taxonomy): domain Bacteria; phylum Bacteroidota; class Bacteroidia; order Chitinophagales; family Saprospiraceae; genus CAWVWD01. The sequence goes on along the minus strand of CAWVWD010000371.1, from coordinate 429 downwards.
AAGAACCTTTATTTACCAATCATCAATTTGAAAATAATGGTTTACCGATTGATACTACTTTAAATGATTTCGGTAGAATGAACATCACGAAAAAACCCAAAGATGCTCAAAAATTCAAAGTACCAACTTTACGAAATATAGAATTCTCTTATCCATATATGCATGATGGCCGATTTAAAAAAATCCGAGAAGTTCTAAATCATTACACCAAAAACATCGAACACAATCCTACCCTTTCCGAGCATTTGCAGCAGCCAATCATTTTAACTTCCAATGAAAAAATTGATTTAACAGCTTTCCTTCTAACCTTATCAGATAGAGCGTTTCTATTCAATCCGGCGTATAGTTATCCAAAAAGTTTTTTTGATACTAAATAAAACACCATACCACTATACATTTTGATTTTCTGGCAAAGACCTGACAGGTTTT
>CAWVWD010000370.1:0-4915 GCA_963933585.1 uncultured Saprospiraceae bacterium | reverse complement strand
TTCCACGATATAACTTCCTGCGGCTAAACCGACAGCCGTTTGTGTCGTTTGACTTTGTCCAATCCAATCATATGTGTAATTTCCAACGCCTCCAGCTCCAATTGCCGTCGCTGTTCCATCTGAACCATTGAAACAAGAAGTCGGTGTAGAAACCGAAGTTGCCGTAACTGGGGTTGGTTCTCCAACCTGAGCAGTATCTAATATTTGACAGTTATATAAATCAGTTACTGTGACATAAGCAAAACCCGGAGCTAATCCGAATACCGTTTGTGTCGTTTGCGGATTACTTGCCCAAGTGTAAAAATATGGAACTGTTCCGCCGGTAGGATTTATAGTCGCAGAACCATTAATATTTCCAGTACAAGATACCGGAACGCTATTCATCGTACTCGTCAAAGACGTTGGTTCAAATACAGAAATACTATCCGAAACCGTACAATTATCACTATCCGTAATCGTATAATAATACATTCCACCAGCTAAGCTTGCAACCGTGTCTGTCGTTGGTATTAAACTTTGCCATTGGTAACTATAAGTTCCAGTCCCGCCCGAAGGAAGTGCAATCGCTGTGCCGTCACCCAAACCAGTGCAGGAAACTTGGAAACTCGTATCTATCGTTGCTAAAGTCGGATATTCTAAAACAGAAACACTATCCAAACCTAAACATCCATAACTATCTGTAATAGTTACGCGGATAAATCCGCCACCTAAATTGATAGCCGTTTGCGTCGTTTGAGTATCTGTCCAATTATAAGTATAAGGCAGTGTTCCGCCCGAAGGTATGGCGGTTGTTGTGCCATCTGAATTACTGTTACAACTGACTTGTGTCGAGGACAAGACGGCGGTGACTAATAGTGGTTCTGGTATAAATACACTATCTACCAAAACACAATTATTCGCATCCGTAACCGTCAACTGTGTAAACCCTGACGATAAACCTGATGATTGAGTTCCTGTTTGGAAGTTTTCCCAATTGTATAAATAACTCCCGATTCCACCAGTAATCGAAGCGGTTGTAGAACCGTCCGAACTTTGGAAACAAGTCAAACTATCTGTTGCAAATATTGCTTCGAGTGAATCTGGTTGTGCCACTAAAATACTATCTATTAATTGACACCCTTGTTGATCCGTCGCTGTGACAGCATAAATACCTGAATATAAATTTGTTTGTAAATTACCATTCGAAATTGGATTTGTGTTCCAAACGTAAGTTTTTTGACCTGTTCCACCAGAAGTTCCTACTCCTGCGGTTCCTTCATTGCTACCAAAACAAAGCGTTGGTGTAGCATATAAGGTATCTAAATCCAAAACGACCGGAGCGTAAACATAAATCGTATCTGAAACCGCACAGTTCGTACTGTCGGTAATCGTTACTTCAAAAATACCTCCCGGTAAATTAGTTGCTGCTGGTAAATTTTGAGTTGGTGTGGCATTCCAAGCGTATTGATAAGTACTACCAACACCACCAGTTGGAAAGACTGTCGCACTTCCGTCTGAAAGACCAAAACAAGTTACTTGTACGGTGGTAAAAGTCATGGTAATTTCAGTCGGTTGATTAATTGTTACGGTATCAAAAATCGAACAACCGTTTGCATCCGTTGCAGTCACATAATAGGTTCCTGCTGCTAAATTAATTGCGGTACTCGAATCTTGTGCCGGAATCGTACTCCAATTGTAAGTATAACTTAGCGTTCCTCCCCCAATCGTAACCGTCGAAAAACCGTCATTGAAACCAAAACAGCTTGCGTCTGTTGTGGTCGTAATTGCAGTCGTTAAAGCTGTGGGCTGATTAATCGTAGTAGAAATACTATCCAAACATCCATTTACATCAGAAACGATGACTTCGTAAGTTCCAATTGGTAAACCAACTGCGGAATCTACGGTTTGAATCGGTGCAGAATCCCATGTGTAATTATATGTTCCTGTTCCGCCAGTGGCTATAACAAATGCACTTCCCGAATTTTCATTAAAACACAAAACGTCCGTTTTTCCAATACTTAACGCAATATCTGTGGGTTGCGAAATCGTATATGTAGCGGATATCTGACATCCATTTGCATCTGTAACGGTTAGGCTATAATTCCCAAAGGGTAAATTATCGTTGGTATTGGTAATTAAACTACCATTCGACCATAGAAAACTGTATGGTAAGGTCCCACCAGTTACAGCGACGGAAATTATTCCATTTGATTCTCCAAAACAAATATTATTGGTAATATTTGATGTCAAAGTCAGCGTATCAGGTTCTGTAATAACGAAATTTATAATATTTGAACAGGCGTTGGCATCCGTTGCCGTCACCGAATAAGTTCCCGCTATTAAATTAATTGCTGTGCTGGAGTCTTGTACTGGAATAGTATTCCAATTATAGGTGTAATTTGGTATTCCACCACCAGTTGATATCGTTGCAAGTCCATCATTAAAACCAAAACAACTTGCATTTGTCGTTGTAATTGTAGAGGTTAAAAGTGTTGGTTGACTAATCGTTGCAGAAATACTATCCAAACATCCATTTACATCAGAAACGATGACTTCGTAAGTTCCAATTGGTAAACCAACTGCGGAATCTACGGTTTGAATCGGTGCAGAATCCCATGTGTAATTATATGTTCCTGTTCCGCCAGTGGCTATAACAAATGCACTTCCCGAATTTTCATTAAAACACAAAACGTCCGTTTTTCCAATACTTAATACAATATCCGTTGGTTCATTAATTATGTAACTTGTTGTGTATAAACAACCTTTCGCATCTGTAACGGTCAATATGTAATTCCCAATTGGTAAGTTAGGATTTATATTGGTCATCAAACTTCCATTAGACCAATCGTAACTATAAGGAATATTTCCGCCTGTGACGGAAGTCGTGATTGAACCATTCGACTCTCCAAAACAAATATTATCCGTAATTGAACCGGTAACTAATAAAGAATCCGGCTGCGTAATAACAAAATTCACCGTATCCAAACAACCAAAACCATCAACTGCAACGACTTCGTAATTTCCTGGTATTAAAGCGGTGAAAGTCCCACTCGTTTGTGTTGTTGTTCCGTTTAAGGTAAAATTAAAAGGTGGTTGACTTCCTGTCGTGGAGATGAAAGCTTTTCCATCATTTTCTAAAAAACAACTCACCATTTGTAAAGAATCCAAATTAATCGCTTGTGAACATGAATCAGTTGTACAAACTACCGTTCCATCAGGATTATTCGCATCACAAGAACCTTGAGATGCTCGAACTTGAAAAGTTACAGTTTGATTTGGTGTTAGACTTGTCAACAAATGTGATAATGTTCCATTTACTGGAATCCAACCACCGTTATTAATATTGACCTCGTAACTAATCGCATCTGGAACTGCCGTCCAGTTAATTTCAATACTTATTCCGGTTGTATTTCCACAAGAAACAACTGGAGCTTGAAGTGGCTGCGTAACATTTACGATAACCGTATCTGTTTTTGCACAACCAAAATTATCATTTATATTGACAACATATTGCGTTGTCGCACTTGGCGAAGCCATTGGGTTTGGACAATTAGTACAAGATAAACCTGCCGTCGGTGTCCAAGTATGATTTATCGTATGTGTTTGATCAAACGTAATTGACCAACTATTTAAAATTCCGTCGATTGCGAAAGTACCATCATCTGTGATTTGTAATTTCCAAGTTCCATTTATCGTCGCTCCATTTAAGGAATTAAAACTGCCTTCCGGTGCATAAGTTCCACTGAAAGGTGGAGTTGCAGCATTAATCGGATTGGTAGCGGTTGGCGTAAAGCAAGTATTTAGATAGGTATTCGGATTGGTTGAAAAGCCGCCGTTGTCGGTTGAAAGTTCTAGAACTTGTCCAGATGGAGCAATCAAAAATATATCAAAATCGGCAGGAAAAAGATGTTCTGCATTAATACAGACAGAAACAATAGAAGCTGCTGTCACCGTTCCAGGAACGATTCCCGTTATATTCAATTCCGCTTCCACCGTATTTCCTGACACTACTATTTCTCCTGAAGTGTACGTAAACATAGATTCTGAAATATTGCTTTGAACCGTGGCATCTAAGGATACTGCATCCGATAAACAAATCGTCGTATCGGTCATTGGCACAATAGAGTAAACAGAATCGCAATCAATACAAGTTGGATTGGTAAATGGTAGAATTTCGACACTTAACATGGTGTCAAACTCACAACCAAAACTATTCACGGTTGAAAATATATAATTCGCATTTCCGACTAAAGTCGGCACAGCTAAGATGGCTGTATCTCCAAAATAACTGGCAATTGCAGCATTTTGAACCCAAAAAGTCGTATCCGTATCTGGTGTAAATGGATTTAAAGAAGGATAAATATTCGGATCGAAATTAATTCCCCAATTAAAAATAAATCCATTATCTGAGACTAAATTATCGGTTATCGTTATCGTCCAATCTCCATTCAGTTCACAACCAATTAAACCAACAAAAGATTGAGAAGGCGAATAACTTCCTGTAGGTAACGTTCCCAAACCTACGGATCCTCCTGCCCATGTCGGAGCAGTAGAAGGATCTTCCCAACAATAATCAAAACCAACTCCCGGAATAAGTGGCGTCGCATCATTATCAACAGGAACACCTAAGACTGTTCCACCTCCAGCTGGATATTGGTGTAAAGTTATCGTCTGTCCTGTTGGACAAGAAATATCAATATTCAAATCACCCATGAAAGAATGCTCCATATTGACGCAGATGTCCATGATATTGGCAAGGCTGGTCATCGTTTGACCAGGAACAAAATCATTAACGGAAATGGAAGTAGTATAAGCTGTACCATTGCCATCAGGCAAAAATATAGAATCACCGATGGAAAAAGGTACCGCAAAATCCTGTTCAGGTTGGACGACCTCACCAAATAAAATCCCTAAGGTATCTCCAGGACAAACTGGA
>CAWVWD010000369.1:0-4941 GCA_963933585.1 uncultured Saprospiraceae bacterium | reverse complement strand
ATTTTAATAAAGATTACAAGTTGTGACTAATTTTAATTGTGCATCTTATGATGATTACCTTTTCTGCAAGGTTCATTATTTTATCATACCCAAAAGTATCGTTTACTTATTCAGGTATCATGATGAAGCTTAAATCAACATATACCGTTTTCCCGGTAATGTTTTAATTATATTTTGAAACTCTAAATTCAGTAAATTCATAGATAAAATACTTGGTGACAATTTTGTTTTAAATGCCAAAGTATCAATATCAATAGATTCATTCGTTCTTAAAATATCCACGATTTTGTGTTCAGTTTCTGATAATTCCACAAAAAGTGAACGTTGTTTAGTTTGCTTATTATCTTCTGTTTCCCAACGCATGATATAATTAATATCAGCCACACTTTCCATTAAATTCGCCCGATGCGTTTTGATCAACATATTACAACCTTCTGAGTACGAATCTTTTAACCTTCCGGGAATAGCGAAAACATCTTTATTATAATCATTTGCAATTTTTGCGGTAATAATAGAACCGCCCGAACGAGCCGTTTCTACGACGATTAAAGCATCTGCAAGTCCTGCAATGATTCGATTTCGAGCAGGGAAATTATCTTTATGAGGAATTGTTCCGCTTGTAAATTCGGTGAGTAAGCCACCATTTTTGACCATTTTTTCGGCGGTAGATTTATGAGCAGCGGGATAAATTCTATCCAAACCATGCCCCAGAACACCTACGGTTTCAATGCCCAAATTAACTGATTTTTTGTGAGCTGTAACATCAATTCCATAAGCCAAACCGCTTATTATCAATACATTATATTGTTGTAATTCGGCTACGATTTCTTCACAAAGTGCCTTTCCTCGTTCTGTCGGTTTTCGTGTGCCCACAATGCCCACAATACGAGCGTGATTCAAGTCCGCATTTCCTTTATAAAATAACATTAGCGGCGCATCATGATAATGTTTCAATCGACCTGGATAATTTTTATCCAAATAAAAGATGGGTTGGATTTTATATTTTTCGATAAACTTAATTTCATTTTCCGCTTCTTGTAATACATTTTGATTCAAGATATTGGATGCCAATGTTTCACCAATATTCGGAATTTTGAGTAAATCTTTCTTTTTCGTATGAAAAACCGCTTCAACGCCCCCACAGTAACTGATTAGGTTACGAGCAAGTACCGCACCGATTTTTGGGATTTTACTAATTGCAATTCGATATAATAAGTCGTTGGACATAAATAAATGATAAATTATGAATGATAAACTATTTTACGCTCTGACGTAGCAATAGCAATTGTTACTAAAAAAATGGTTTAATATAAAATTATTGGACAAAGTGAAAATAGAGAAAAAATTTGCAAAAATCCTAAGACTCTATGGTGAAAATCATTTTAAATTCAAATTTCTTTCAAAAACGGTAAAGATCAATAAATACCTATAACTTTGTATATTGTAGAATCTTATATATAAAAGCAATAAAAAAGATATGGCAAAAAAGATAAACGTCAAGCAAATAGAGAAAATATTAATGTTAGCACTAGTTGTTTTCTTTCTGTTTTGGATGGCTCGTCAATGTGCGAGAAATGGAAAAACAGAAACGATGCAGCCGATTTTACCGGAACAAATAGATCCGGATATTACTCCAGCATCGACGACAAATAACAACAACAATAATACAGTTCAACCTGTACAAGTAACAAAAGTTGATACGATTATAAAGAAAGAATATATCAATCGTCCAATGTCATTATTCGTTTGGGCCGATGGCTTGAAGGTGAGAAGTGAACCGTATTTGGCGAGCTCGATTATCACAGTATTGACGCTGAATGCAGAAGTAACTTACGAAGGTGAATTTTCTCCATTTAAACAAAAAATTACATTGGATAATGTCGAATATGACGAACGATGGCTAAAAATAAAAACTACCGATGGCAAACAAGGTTGGATTTATGGCGGCGGTATCCGTTTATATCAAAAGTAAATTTCATTGTTAAACTTTTCATATAAATCCTCCTTTGACTCTTCTTTCAAAAGTCCGTTTGCTGTGCGAATAAGCGTCGGAGGAAGGCCAGACGATAGCGATCGATTTCAATTGGTGGATAATTAATAATTAAGAATGAAGTAATGAGGGACGGAGGGAGCGATAATAATTGAATCATCGAATTCTTGGGGCAGGTAAAAAAGCGAAGCGATAACCATGAAATCAAAACAAGAAATATTATTTGATAAAGTTCGGGCAAAAATTCCAACGCATCATCCCGCAGAGTTTGAAGTTGCAGGGATTTTGGGAATTACAGTGCATGAAGCATTTGCTTTGATGCGAGGACAATCCGAAATTTCGTTGGAAGCGGCCTATAAATTGGCAAATCGTTATGGTTTGTCGATTGATAATTTGGAACGAGAGTCGCCTTCGGTTATTCCGTTTCAGTTTCGAGCATTTGATTATAATATCAAAGATTTAGACGATTTTTTTATTGGAATTTTGGAAGAGTTTCGGAATATGGACTTGTTTGGAACTCGAAAGTTAACTTATGCAGCGAGTGAATTTCCATTATTTACCTTGTTTCAATTTCCTGTTTTGGCAGCTTTCAAACTCTTTTTTTGGGGAAAAACAGTTTATGATTTAGCAGAGTTTAAAGATGCAAAATTTTACGCTCCAAAAAAACAATCGGATACATTACTACTTGGCGAACGTTCTTGGAAACAATATTTGAAGATTGACTCAGTGGAAATTTGGAGTTCAGAAATTGTGAATGCGGTTTTGAAAGAAGTATATTATTGTTGGTCGCATGACTTATTCAAAAGCTCGGAAGATGCGTTGGCAGTTTGTGATAGCATTATCGAATTATTGGAACATACAGAAAAACAAGCAGCAATAGGACGAAAATTTCATCCAAATAAGAAACCACCAAAAAACGAGAATTTCCAACTGTTTTACAATGATGTTTCGGTGAGTAATAATACGATAATGATTAGCTCAGAAAGGCGAAATATGGTTTTTATTAGCCAAAATACGTTAAACTATTTAGCGACTGATAATGAAATTTTTCATACACAAACTCAAGTTTGGATTCATCGACTAACGAATCAATCGCACAATATTACCCAAAAAAAAGGTATAGAAAAGCGAACGAATTTTTTCAATCAATTGAAATCAAATGTTGCATTTGTTAAAAAGGAAATTGGTGATAATTAGAAATCAAAAACTCGGAGGTTTCGGGGTGAGTTGTGGAATTATATCATTTAAGCGTTATCACTTGAACGATATAATTTTTTATTTCTAACGCTTAATTACCAAATATTTGGTGAAAATAATTTTAACAATACTTTAATGTTATAAAGGGGTAACTATTTGAGGATTAATACCGTTTACTTCATAGCACAAAGACAATTTATATAAAAATAAATTCATAATAATAGAAAGGTTTTTCATAAGATAAAGGGATAGCGAAAGTTGTCCCTTTTTTTATAGACGAGTTTTTAATTTTTTTTAAAAAAAACGACTGCCTAATATACGATTATGAATTTTATTACGTCTTAGATATAAAGTAATAAATAGCCACACTCAAAAAATAGACTTATGAAACAATTAGCAATCACAATGGTAATTATGATTTTTGCCATGACAAGCGTATTGGCCCAAAGCCGTGAAGAACGGAAAGAGGAGCGTAAAGAAAAGATACAGGATCTTAAAAAAGATGCAAAAACGAAAACTAAGAACGCTAAAAGTATAGCGAAGGAAAGTTGGGGAAAAGCGGAACAAGAGGTTAAAAAGACATCGAAAAAAGCTAAAAAGGAATTGGAATCTGGTTGGGAAGAATTGAAGGAAGAAACAGAAGCGTTGATTGAAGATATTGATAAAAAAAAGAAAGATGGTAAAACGGAAGAAGAGAAACCGAAAAAATCAACAACTACGAAAAAGACAAATCAAAAGTTAAAAAAGGCGTAATTGGGTTATTTGAGTTGCGAGTTTTATCGTGTCAGCGCATCACCCTTACGTAAAATAGTCAAACCTGAGACCCGCAACCCGAAACCTGAAAAATCAATCTATTTCTAAGAGGAAATCAATTGATTTTGTTATTTATAGAAATCTTAAATCTCCTAATATTGTACTTCCGAAAACAATTGAAGCCTTTAAAGTGTAATACTACGAGTTATTCGAGTTGTGGGTTTCAAGTTATAAGTTTGACCATTTTTACGTAGGAATTATGTATCAAGGTGGTAATCCTTTAATTATCAACCCACAATTCGATACTTATAACGTGCAACTCGAATAAAATCTATTATGAAAATTGGTATTGTTTGTTATCCGACTTATGGCGGAAGTGGCGTAGTCGCTACGGAATTAGGAAAAGGTTTAGCTAAAAAAGGACATCAAGTTCACTTTATAACGTATCGTCAGCCGGCACGATTGCTGCATTTTCAGGAAAATCTATTTTACCACGAAGTGAATGCTTCGGATTATCCATTGTTTGAATATGCACCCTATGATACTGCTTTGACGAGTAAGTTGGTCGATATTGTAAAGCATGAAAAGTTAGACTTATTACACGTTCATTATGCGATTCCACACGCAACAGTGGCGTACCTAGCTAAGAAAATTTTATTGACCGAAGGTATTTATATTCCTGTAATTACAACGCTTCACGGTACGGATATTACCTTGGTCGGCCAAAACGCAGCGTTTAAGCCTGTAGTGAAATTTGGAATAGAAAAGTCGGATGGTGTGACCGCAGTTTCTCATTATTTGAAGAAAGAAACGCAAGACGTCTTTGAAACAGATAAAGATATTCGAGTCATTCATAATTTTATCGACTTTGATAGATTCAAGCCAATTGACAAAAACCATTTTAAAAAAGCAATCGCACCAAATGGTGAAAAAATCTTGGTTCATGTTTCTAATTTCAGAAAGGTAAAAAGGGTAGGAGATGTAGTGAAAATTTTCGAAAA
>CAWVWD010000368.1:0-4970 GCA_963933585.1 uncultured Saprospiraceae bacterium | reverse complement strand
AAATATCGTTAAATATTGATTAAAAAGTGAGAACTAAAAAACGCCATTGTAACCCTGCGTCACAATGGCGTTTTTTTCTATCAATCGGCCATTATTATTTTGATGCTTTTCTCATTAATACATATCTATCTTCATAAGAACGATAATAACCTTTATAGAAAGTTTCGTGTGTAAATCCCCATTTACCGTATAATTTACGGGCATTTTCATTATCAGGAGACACGGTTAACCAACCCTCTTTTTGAAGTTTATCTAGTTCCTTATTTAAGGCTTCAAACAGTTTTGCTCCGATTTTTTGACTTCGATTATCTGGATGAACAAATACTTTGTGAATACAAAAAGTATCATTTAAGCAGGGGAATGCTAAAATTGCTCCGACAATTTGTTCTTCTAAAAGAGCGGTAAACATCAGTGCACTTTCACACCAAATTCGCCATACGTGTTCGCCATCAGGAATAAATTCACTATTTGAATTACTTCCCCATGCGATTCTATCTAACGCAGCAATTTCTAAAAAATCATCTGGTTCGGATGGTCTAATATGTAGATTCATTTAGATTAAATTATTTTTTGCCAGTAACAACTACAAAAATATCATCAAACTCAAGATAATCATGATTTTTATGTTTTTTTTCAATTTCTTTGATACCCGTTTTAATTTCATCATCAGAAAATAGACTCAAAATAGATATATAACGGTTTGTAACCATTTTTAAATATCGGTTCTTTTCTATCGAAAGCGGATACGAAATGAAGTCAATGTGTACCGCTGAGAAGCCGGCAGCTAACATTCCTTTTTTAATATCATCATAATGAATTTGTCGTTTTTCAAAAGTATCAATTGCATCTTGAAACAAAGGATGTGAAAGTATCGGAGGTATTTGTAAGATAGAAGCAAGTCCATCTTTTGCTAATGAACGGTATAAAGCATCATAAAAAAAGCTTCTTTTTTCGACTTCTATATGGTGCAACATTTCCTTTGCAAATATCTTATCGAATGTCTCTTCGTAATGCTCACAAAATGTATCCGCACCTGAATTTATGATCTTGGTATTTGGATAACCTTTCAATTGCGCCAACATTTTTGTTGATAAATCAACGCAATGTATCGGATGTTCAAAATCCTTTTTTTTCAGAATTCCTTTTGAATATATTCCTGTTCCACAACCTAAATCAACCACTTTATCGGTCAATTGAAAGTCTAAATGAGTTATTAAATAATCGGTAATAAAATCTACAAAATCATCTGAATAAAACCATAACTCATCATAGATTTTAGATAGATTATCGTAATGCTTTTTTACGTCGGTTATCATAGAAGATTCTGTTTTTTTTTGTTAAAAATCACTTATTGAAAATGATCTAATATTTAGATTCATTTATCTTAATTCGAAATTAAAGTGACTCAAAATAGATTTTCTGACCTTATTTTTTCATTATTTTATAATGAAATTTTCTCATTTTCAGTTAATCATGAATTCTCAAAGAACTACGATATGAAAAGTATAGCCATCAAATTTTTTTATGGTATTTTCCTTTTCGGAATTGGCTTATCAATATTTCGTGTGGTGACTGAAGTTAATAAAGGTGCGGTTAATTACTTCAATAGTACGTTTTATATCTCTTCAACCTTCGTTTTTATCCTATCGGCTGTTTATTTATTGATGGAATTTAAGGTTCGCAAAAAAGAGTTTAGTTTATGGATATTATTAATAACCTGTCTTTCTTTTGCTTTGAGGACTTTCATGTATGGCGTTGATTAAAGATTAAAATGTTTTTGGGATAACGTCATAATAAAAAACGCCATTGTAAACTTATGTTACAATGACGTTTCAATATATTTTACCAAGTTAAAACTCGGAATTACTTTTCTTCGTTCTTTTGATTCATCATTTCAAAATGTTCCATTGACATACCCATATTTATGAAACCGCCATCGTGAAAAAGATTTTGCATTGTAACTTTACGAGTCAAATCAGAAAACATCATCACACAATAATCTGCACATTCTTCAGCCGTAGCATTTCCCAAGGGAGAAACTTTATCTGCATATGAATATAAATCACTGAAACCTTTCACACCACTTCCCGCAGTTGTCAGCGTTGGTGATTGAGAAATCGTATTTACACGAACTTTGTTACGAGTTCCGTAGTGATAACCAAAACTACGAGCAATTGACTCTAACATTGATTTTGCTTCTGCCATTTCGCTATAATCCGGGAACGTTCTTTGAGCGGCCATGTAAGACAAACCCAAAACAGAACCCCAATCATTCATTGCATCCATTTGATACGCTGTTTGCAACATTTTATGGAAGGATAAAGCAGAAACATCCAATGATTTTAAAGTCCAATCATGCTTTAAATTCGTATATTCACGACCTTTACGAACATTGATTGACATTCCGATAGAATGTAAAAAGAAATCCATTTTGCCACCTAACGTTTCCATTGATTGCCCAAATAAATTCTTCAAATCATCCATGTTTGTTGCATCAGCAGGAATAATTTTAGCGTTCAGTTTTTCACCTAATTCATTGATTTTACCAAAACGCATTGCCACCGGTGCATTCGTTAAGGTGATTTCTGCACCCTCTTCTACACAGCGTTCAGCTACTTTCCAAGCGATAGAGTTAGGATCTAATGCACCCGAAATAATTCCTTTTTTACCTTTTAATAAGTTATTTCCCATTTTTGTTTTGATTGTCTGTAGCGGCTGCTTTGGCTGCCGTTTTTGATAATTAATAAAAGCGGCTAAAATGAGCCGCTACAAAAAACTTTCGTAAAGGTAATAGTTTTTAAAAGGTTGTGGTAATTTTTAAGAAATTTGATAATATCGTAAAAACTAAAAAGTTGAACACTTTATAAAACGATTCGACCTTTACTCTATTTTTGGATACCCAATAAATAATTTACTTCCTATTTTTTAGAATTCAAACGCATCAAATGCTTCATCATTCTTATTTTTTTCGGATGGAAAAACTATGCCGATATAAGGATTACCTTTCAAAATATCCCTTGAAATTACAATTCGTTGAATCTCAGAAGTCCCTTCATAAATCTGTGTTACTTTCGCATCACGCATCATTCTTTCTACGTGATATTCCCTTACATAACCATATCCGCCATGAACCTGAACCGCTTCGGTAGTCGTTTTCATCGCCACTTCTGAAGCCATAACTTTTGCCATCGAACTCGCTCTGGTATATTCCAGTCCATTATCTTTCATCCAAGCAGCACGATGAACCATTAAGCGAGTCGCTTCAATTTCAGTTGCCATATCTGCCAATTTAAAGGCAATTGCTTGATGTTGAGAAATTGGTTTTCCGAAAGCTTTTCTTTCTTTAGAATACGCTAAGGATAACTCATAAGCTCCAGCTGCGATTCCCAATGCTTGAGCTGCAATTCCCATTCGACCGCCGGCCAACATCTGCATCGCAAACTTAAACCCAAAACCTTCCGTTCCTATCCTATTTGCTTTCGGTACTTTGACATCATTATACATTAAAGTATGTGTATCCGAAGCTCGCATTCCCATCTTATCTTCTTTCGCACCAATCATTACACCTTCCCAATCTGGTTCGACCAATAAGCAATTAATACCATGATGCCCTTTTTCTACATCGGTTTGAGCCATGACAAAATGAAGACCACCAGTTCCTCCATTTGTAATCCAATTCTTCGTACCATTTAATAAATAGTAATCGCCCATATCTATAGCAGTTGTGCGTTGACTTGTCGCATCACTTCCCGCTTCTGGTTCTGAAAGACAAAAGGCTCCGATAATTTCACCACTTGCTAAACGAGGTAAGTATTTTTGCTTCTGTTCCTCCGTTCCGAAAGTTTCTAATCCTTTGCAAATCAAAGAATTATTAATTGACATAATTACAGCACAAGATGCTTCTACTTTCGCAATTTCCTCAATCGCTAAAACATAAGAAACTGAATCCATTCCCATTCCACCATATTCTGGCGAAACCATCATACCTAAGAAACCTAATTCACCCATTCGTTTAATTTGTTCTTTTGGGTAAATCATATCTCTATCTCTCTCAATAACACCTGGTTTTAATTCATTTTGTGCAAAGTCACGAGCGGCTTGCTGTACAGCGAGTTGTTCTTCTGTTAGTTCAAAAATCATTTGTTCAATTATTTTATTGAAATGATATTACTGAAAATGGCTATTAATACAATTTTTAATATCGCAAAATATGTTTTTTTCAAAACATATGCCAAATTATTAGTCATAATACGGTTTTTGAAATAATATTATTTGGTATTAGTATTAATAACGTTGCAAATATACGGAATAGTAATTATTAAAGATAGTTGAAAGAGAAGGATATTATTGAATAAGAATTCAATAGGCTTTAAATTAAAAGTGTGTCATATGTTCTCTGTATCACTTTTATCCAAAGTTAGTCGTTTACACCTGTTTGTATAGCGATTATTTAGGAGGCATAAATATAAGTTTTCATCTCTTCCAAAACGGTTGTAATAAACGGTAAACCTATTAAGTGATTTATAATAAATTAATGGTATCTGTATTTATTTTGCTTGACTTACTATTTAGGAAATCGAAAAAAAATAATCTACCTACTTTACGTGCCATTTATTTCCTATTTCCTTAATTGGTTGACGCTTGAAATATAAAGTTAAAAACGCACGTAAAATACCTGTTTTAGGTTATATTGTATTGTAAATGACGATTAAGTTTTCAATATAAAAATTCTTTCAGCGAAATAAATAAAATTACGAAATTTAAAATAATTCGTAACGACTCCGCATTATTTAGAATCTATATTTAATCGGGTTAGAAATACAATTCTTTGGATATAAAAGACTTAAGCAATACTTGATTTTTTGAACTTTCGAATATTCCTCGATAATGCAAAATCTATAAAATCGATTTTTAAACTTAGTAGTAAGTCAAGTTAATAGTGTCGAGTAGATTTTATATCAAAATTTGTC
>CAWVWD010000367.1:0-4986 GCA_963933585.1 uncultured Saprospiraceae bacterium | reverse complement strand
ATTATTAACAGTTCAAATTATTCTCGTCAACAATGCTTCGCTTGGTCAAGCAGCATTAAAAACAAAACAAGATGGCTGAATAAAATTGATAATCAATACTTCATTATTGCTACCAAAAAGAAAGAAATCGTAGGATTTTCTTCCATTACATCCACCGGACATTTAGATATGATGTACGTTCATCACAAACATCAAAACAAAGGGATTGCCAAAAAAATGTTAGAAAATCTAATAGATTTTGCTTTCCGCAATAAGTGCGAATATATCTATTCCGAAGTAAGTATTACGGCCAAAGCATTTTTTGAAAAACATGGTTTTACGGTTCAAGAAAAGCAAACCGTAAGGATTCAAGATGTAGAAATGGAAAACTTAAAAATGGTTTTGCCTTTATTTACAACTACTCAAAATTGAGATTCCTTAACAATTTTGACCGTAGTGACTTTCTTTATCTGCCGTAACCGTGATACTTTACGACAGCTAAAGAACGCTGCTACGGGAATCATAATTTATTTGAGTCTGACAAAAATTATCAAAAAACCCAAATTAATTTCTACATATAAATATTGAACTGGCGATATTGAATCAAGAATCCAATATTTTCGAAAAGCCAATACGATTTCATTACGCAATTTCTAATTTTTCCAATTTCTTTTTTTTCTTTTGCCAATTCAAATAACCAACAACTGAAACCACGACAAAAACAACATTCAGCAACGCAAATAAATAACCTTCTCGACTGAAATATAAGTAGATATAAACGGTATCAATTATAATCCAATATAACCAATTTTCCAATATTTTGCGCGTAACCAAATACGTTGCTAAAATAGAAAAGACGGTCGTAAAAGCATCCAAGTATGTGGAAGCGGCTGCTGTGTATCTTCCAAAGAAATAACCGACGACAAGTGTCAAAGCAAAGCCACCAGCGATTAATACGGCGTGTTCCTTAATCTTTAATGTGCTGATTCCCAAGTCTTTCTTGTTTAATTTATTGCCATTCCATTTATACCAACCATAAATCGAAATAAAAACATAATACGATTGTAACAACGCATCAATGTACAAGTCAAAGAATTCGTAAGCCGCATAAGCCCAAAGTGCTGCACCAATAATACCAAAAAACCAACACCAAATATTTTCTCTCGCTGCCAAAATCACATAAGTCAAACTTGCCACAACTGCACCAATTTCCACCCAAGTCATCGCTTCAATTGCTTGCTCTATTAACGCTGAAAAATTTTCCATGAAGTCTTTAATTTCTATAATCCTGTATGAATTTAGCAGGATTTGAAAACGAAATTTGAACTATATAAGCCGTATAAGTTTGAATCTTAGCTTTACCGAAACCTATAAAAGGTCCACGAAGTGAATTATAAAACCGATATTACTTATTGTCGTTCAAAAGATTGTTACTTTAAAAATTTGAGGCAAAGAAAACGTTTTAAAATTATAAAACTTGAATTTTTTCAAATTTTAAAAATCTGTTTAATTTTGGAACACTTTATTGAAATTATCATAATCTTAATCATCATTCTCTTATATTTTTATTTATAACTGATTACTTTTGTGATTATCAAATAAATTCAACGATACAATTAAGAAATTGAGGAAGCCAATTCCAAAATCAAATCTTCATTAATTTATGAAGATTATATGAAAAGTATCATTTAATAAAATTAGAAAAAACTCAATATGAAAAAACCTACTTTATTAATATTAGCAGCAGGAATGGGAAGCCGTTACGGCGGATTAAAACAAGTTGACGGTATTGGACCAAACGAAGAAGCGATTATCGAATATTCTATTTATGATGCAATTCGTGCAGGTTTTGGGAAAGTTGTTTTCGTGATTCGGGAAAGTTTTGAAACCGAATTTAAAGAAAAGTTTGCAAATAAGTTTCAAGGTAAAATTGAAGTTTTGTACGCTTACCAAGAAGTGAATCCAATCGTTGAAGGTATCGCCGATATTCCACATCGTGAAAAACCTTGGGGAACTGCTCATGCTGTTTTAGCTGCTCGTCACTTGATTAATGAACCTTTTGCGGTTATCAATGCAGATGATTATTATGGTGTAGATGCTTACAAAACCATTGCGAATTTCTTCCAGAATGATGTGGCAGAAAATCGTTACGCGATGGTTGGTTTTGTATTGAATAAAACGCTTTCGGATAACGGAACGGTAAATCGTGGAATTTGTCAAACAGATGAAAATGGATTTCTGACAGATGTCGTAGAACGTTTGAAAATTCGTAGAGAAAATGACAATCAGGTTTATTATACGGATGAAAATGATACAAAAGATTATCCATTGAAAGATGACGATATTGCTTCGATGAACTTCTGGGGATTCCATGCAAATTTCATGGATGCAGCTTACGAAATGTTCGTAGAATTTGTGAAAGCAAATAAGGAAAATACTCGTTCAGAATTTTATATTCCAATGGTTATCAATGACTTAATCCAAGCAGATAAGTTGAATTTACAAGTTTTGAAATCTGCAGATCAATGGTTCGGTGTCACGTATCAAGCCGATAAATCAATGGTAGTTGATGGTTTAAATACTTTAACAGAAAGTGGTGTTTATCCAAATCCATTGTGGTAAAATTGGACTGTTCGCAGTTTGTAATTTTATAATACAAACTGCGAACAAAATATGATTTCCTAATTTTAGTTTCAATATAATTCCATTAAGGACTTACGATATAATCCATTTTGTATCGGTAGTTTCTCACTATCACCAAAATAAGCCTTACTTGAAACGATATAAGAATCCCTCGACCAACCTGTATTTCTAAAAATATTACCCCTCACTTCTTCTAACTTTCCACGAGCATAAATCCCCGCATTATCAAAAAAATTGATGCCATTATCATAAGCAATATTCATCAAGATTTGCCGCGACATCATCTCCGATTTGTTTCCCAAAAGTCAACCAACTTCTGAATGATAAACGGCTTACCGGTAAACCTGAACTTCCTAAGTTTTTATATTCCATAATTTGAGGTTTGAAGCTCTTTTTGTATTAAGATTTAATAATTTTCAAAAAATTGCCAATACCTTTTTATTATTTATTTAACAACTTGAAATGTGATTTTTGAGGATTCGACCCGACAATTAAGTATCTCACTACTTTGATAATCACAACAATTTTTCTGACGATAATTTATTATTTATTTACTAATCTAATAAGAAATTTTTTATCAAAAAAAATGACCTAATAGATTAAGGTTCAGCTTATAATTTAAAAAATATCTTAAAAAAAAGTTTTTAAATCCTATCATATGGAAAGTTTTTAAAAAAAATGTTCCCGTCGAACACCACAATTATAAATAAGAAACACCTGTATTTTATAAAATTCTTTCCTAACTTTTTAAAATCAAATAAATATGAAACAGTTATTAATACTTTTCGGATTTTTAATGTTATTTATCGCTTGCGAAACACCACTTTATTTTGAGGAACCTCAACCAACGAATAGAAAATCAGAAAAAAAATTCGACCGGAAGTATTTGGGTCAATATCAAAGTGCAAGTGATAAAAGTACTTTTTTAGATATTGAAAAAAATAAAATTACGGTAAAACGATTTTGGGAAGTTAAAAGAACAAAGGCTGATTTAGATACGCTCGGAGGCTATGAATGGAGGAATGACAAACTATATTATAGTGGAAAAATTCAAAATACAACGATTAAAGGCGATACCATTATTATCAATGGTACTTCCAAAGAAGTAATTTTCAAAATTGATAAAAATAGTGTTTTGAAAAAATATCAAAAAATCTATTTTTTGAATGAAAATTTCAGAAGTGGCTGGGAAGTAAAAAAGTTACAGTTGACGAACGAAAACAAGTTAATTTTAAGTAAGATTTCTACAAAGGAGGAAATGAAATATCTAAATAGTTTAACTGAAATTGATTCGATTATGGTTAGTGATACTTCCGATAATATCAAATATTACAAAGCAAACCCCACAAAAGGCGAATTTGAAGATATTCTAAATGGAGATTTCTTTACAGTAGAAGATATTTATGTGAAGGTGAAATAAGAAGAAAACCAAAAGAAAGACCGTCATTCCGACGCAGGTCGGAATCCCCTGCGGGCAACGGAACAAAACTCAAAAAAAGCTACTATTTGAATTGGTCACTTTATAAAAATTAAGCCTTTGCAATTTGGGAGATACCAACCTACGTCAGTAGTGCATTCGTTCAGAAATCCTTGACAGTTAAACCGTGTCGGTTTTTAAAACTGACACGGTTTCTACGAGAATAAACTATCAATAACTTTTGAGCAGTTGCAGTAGAATAATATTTTTTACACTTTTTAATTCCCAAATATGTGTTCAATTCTTAGTACGATTAAAAATGCTCTCATATCTTTGAGGGCATTTTTAATTATAAGGAAAAAACAAAAACAAAACAGATAAAAAACGCATTTTGATAACTTCTTTTTACGGCGTTTTATTAAAACAAAACAGGCATTATGAATTTAAGAATTGTAAATGGTTTCTCGGGAGATTTGACAACATTAGTTGTTCCTATGTTTAAGCAAGCAAGTTTAGAAGGTTGGTTATCAACACTTAGTGAATTACTGAGTGTTCCAGAAGAGCTTTTATCTTCGGATTTCAAAGCAGACCATAAAGCGACTTTTTCAACTTATTTGAATGGTCAACGAATTGTTCTTTTGGGTTTGGGAGATAAGATTGAATCAAACAAAATCATTGAGGCTTTTCGTAGTTTTTCTAACAAAACGAAGGATAAGCATTTTAAATCTATCGGAATTGATTTCGCTAATTTTCAATTTAATGATATTGAATTAGATTTAATTCCAATGTTTTGCGAATGGGCAGCAAGTGGTTTGGCTTTAGGTCAATACAATATTGGGTTATTAAAAAGTGAAGAAACGGCAGTAGAAGGAATCGTAACAGCTGAGTTTTTGGCTATTGAAGATGTTAAAGAAGTCGAAGCACAAAATGCTTTGGATAACGGTTTG
>CAWVWD010000366.1:0-4987 GCA_963933585.1 uncultured Saprospiraceae bacterium | reverse complement strand
CAACCGTTGTCGGGTCGTAAGTCGCTCGTCCTTCTGCGTGATAGACCGCTTCTAAGTCATTATTATTGTACTCGATGCCACCGATATAATCTTTTGCGGTTGTTGTTCCATTATCGGTTTTCGTTTTAGTTAATTTCACTCCTGCCGCATCGTAGGTAATATTAGTTGATACACCATTTCATTGACATTACTTATAATCATATCGAAGTCATACTCCAAGTGATGCCAACGCTCTGTCAATCTATCATAGCGATAGAGTTCAGGGACATTCTCCAAAATATCGTAAGTATATCAGGATTCAGCTCATCGCCTGTATAAGAGGTTCTTCACCTTTAAAATCTATATCTTTCATGTCGTCAATCAATTTTAGAGATTTAGGAGATTTATAATTAACTACAAGACCTTGGTACATTTTTAACATCTTAGGATTAATCTATAATAAGGTAAAATAAGATAAAGATTAGATTTTCACGCTCATTTTGAGACCTATCACTCGACCCAAAAACAAAAAGCCACCATAAATCATTGATTTACAGTGGCTTTTAGTTTTTACCAGTGCCCGCGGCGGGACTCGAACTCGCAACCTTCACATTCGGAGTGTGACGCTCTATCCCTTGAGCTACGCAGGCAATCTATAATTGAATTTAAAATTCAACTGGGATTTTTTTAATATCAAGCCAACGCTTGATATAACTAAGCCGCAAAAGTATTAAAAAACGTTTAGAAAACGATTTCTTTTGCTAAAAATTTCAATCATTACATTATTCTCCTGCTGGTGCCGAAAAATTAGAAATCAAATCATTGAAGAATAAGATGCCTGAATTTCCCATTTTACTCACATATTCTGCCTGTCTGTTTCCATCCGGGAAAACGAAATAAGCACAGCCATTTCCAAAATGAATCTCTCCTTCCAATAGTTTATCTGGCATTTTATAAAAAATAATCTTACAAAATGGCATTGCACAATTAATATCAGGCTGCGGAGTATTCGTAATTTGACGAATCATATTCTGTACGCTACTCTTGTCTCCTTGATTGATGGATTTGCCGTAATTGTAAAAAATATAATCAATATGATCGGCATTATCCATCAAGCCTTGAATATTTTCAGCAGGTAAGGTTGGTAGCATTTGTAGGCTACTTAAATTTTCGATTGACGGCTTTATCAAGTCATCATTAACTTTTTGTATATCTCTGCTTTCGCAACTCCAAAATAAAGAAATTGTTATTAATAATATTAATATTTTCTTCACTTTTTGATGATTAATCACGTGTGTATCCCACATCATTTCATTTCAAAATTTTAATATTTTCTAAAAAAAATTCAATTGAAGTACTTTAAAGTTTAGGTTTCAAAATCAATATTAAGCAACCTATCAAAATTAAATCAAAATAAAAATGGCTGCTAAACACACTAAGAAATACTTCGTCAAAGTCGCTGCTCCGTTATAATCCTTCGCTAATCGCTGCCCAAAAAAAAGCATTAAAATACAAAGTGCAGATAATTGAGCACCAATCAATCCGATAGATGTATTGCCATTATCCACAAGGAACATGAACAAACCCGCTAACGAAAATACACCTGCCAAAACCTCTAAAGTCGTGACCACAGGAAATAAAACGCCTACGGTACTTTTTAGCGGGCTTTGAGCAAAATGCGCTTTCAAATAGTTATAATTCCCTTGATAATCAAAGACTTTATTTAAACCGGATTGTAAAAATAAAATAGTTAAAAATCCCATACATAATATTTGCATAGAGATAAAAGGATCTAATAGATTGATTAATAGCATAGAAGTTATATTGTTAAATTATTAATATTAAACAAATATAGTAAAATCAAAATTAAGTTTTGATAAATAATTAACTACTTTTTTGGCTTTAATAACAACCCAAATAATCCACCAAATAAGGCAAGTATTCCCAAATTCAGCAATTGAAATTTCCATTGCCAATAAGAGTGTTCTTGACTAATTTGACAATTTTTCGCATTCGCCCAAGCGATAAACGCATCAGCGATTGGTAACTTTCCAAACAAAAACTGTTTCTGATTATCTTTCACTAATCCAACTCCAAAAGCTTGAACACTATTTCGTAACCCTTTGTACACAGCCGTTTCCCCTGCCAAACCCATTGTACGAATTCCAACAATGGAAGCCGCTCCTCCAATATTCCAAATCACAGGCCCCGAATCTATATCACCAGAACCTTCCGTCCCTTTTGGATATTCTCGAATTCCTGGCAAACCGAATCTGTACGTCAAAAACTTATCTTTATAAATCGCAGTTTGCGCATTGGCGAAAGCCGAATCTATTTCAAATAAAAAAGCATTTATCAATGATTGTGACGAACCTCTTGCCGGAAAGGTTTGATTGGTTTGATAATCAAAAAAATGACCGATTAAACCCGTTTCTTTATCAACCGTTTCCTTAATTTTCATTAACCAGGCTTCAATATCATCAGCATATCGAGGTTCAAAAATCTTGTCATGAATCGCTAAACTAGCCAAACATAAAATATTATCTGCTTGCCAAGCTTGTCCGTCATACGAGGGTAAATATGGATATTCATAAGCGTTTATAGCTTCCGAAATTTCATCACAATTGAATTGTAATAATTTAATTTCGGTAGAATCTCGCTGATTTTCAGGTGTAATTACTAATTTTTTTGCCAAAACGCAATTTGTCCAACCTCGATAATACGCTCCATATTTCAAAGTTAAATCGTCTGGAAAAATTGATTTTGCAAGGGCTGAATTTAGTTTTTCAATAGTCCAATCCAATTCTTGAATCGCTTTTTGATGCAAATCAGAATTTGGTTTCAATGTTTCACCGATGTCCGCCCAAGCCAGGCCGTATAAACTATAAATGAAAACATAACCCTCCGGATAAATACCTTGCATCTCCTCTCCCACTCCGCTTTCTAATTCGGTTTTGATAAAATTCAACTGCTGAACAACTTCCGTATTAACCGTCCCATTTTCGTTTTCATCACAAGTTGCACCATGCAATAAAGCGATATTCAGATACAATAATATCAGAAATATTGGTATTGAAATTAAGATTAAAATGTATTTTAGAATTTTCATAAGAGGTAATTCCAAGCTCCAGCCTGAAAGGTTTTATGAGTAATTTTCCAAGCTGAAGCTTGGAATCACTTTTGCTTGTCGGACTTCTTCAATATTTTTACAACCTGCTAACGCCATTGTCAATTCAAAATCTGCCCAATAGTTTTTGATAATATCTTCTACGCCTTTTTGCCCATCAATTGCCAAACCATAAACATACGGACGACCGATACAAACTGCTGTTGCTCCCAGATTTATCGCCTTAAACATATCCGCACCACCTCGAACGCCACTATCCAATAAGATTGGAATTTGCTGCTTCACCGCTTTTGCAATTTCGGGCAACGCCATAATCGTAGAAATCGAACCATCGACCTGTCTTCCGCCATGATTCGAAACAATAATCCCATCAATTCCTGCATTCACCGCTTTTCGAGCATCGTCTGGGTGCAGAATTCCTTTTAGTAAAATGGGTAATTTCGTAATTGTTCGCAAAAATACTAAATCGTCCCAAGTAAGCGATGGACGAGAATAAATATCAATAAATTTCCGAACCGCTTTCATTGGACGTTGAGACCGTAAATTTTCAAAAAATCCACCCGGATAATTCGACATTAATTCAAATAAAAACTTAATCGCTTCTACCGTGATTTTTGGTTTCAATTGTACCGAATCTTCATCTTCCGGTTCATCGAGTAACTTTTGAAAGACCGGATCTGAAACATACTGAGCAATACCTTTTCCTCTCAAAAACGGTAAATACGCCAAGTCCAAATCTTCCGTTCGCCAACCTAAAAGCGTTGTATCTAAAGTTACCACGATGGCTGAACAACCAGCTTTTTCCGCTCGTGTCACCAGACTTTCGACGAGTTCATTCGACTTACTCCAATATAGCTGGAACCAACGAGGACTTTCGTCCATGACATTGGCAACAGCTTCCATTGAGCGACTTGCCTGATTAGAAAAAATCATTGGAATACCAAAATTAGCAGCCGCTTTTCCGACAGCAATATCGGATTCTTTATGAACCATATCCAACACACCAACTGGCGATAACAATAACGGAATCGGCAGTTTTTCTCCAAACAATTCCACCGAAGTATCTCGTACAGAAACATCTTGTAACATTCTCGGAACGATTCGCCAATTCGAAAAATCACTCCGATTATGCTGAACCGTACTTTGAATACCCGCTCCACCTCGAATATAAGCAAACGCTTCCTCCGATATATTGCGTTTTGCTTTCGCTTCTAATCTATTAATATCAAAAGGAATTTTCGATTTAATGCCACTTACGCCAGTCGTGTAAATTTCTTTTTGTCGGTCGGGTGCAGAGAAGTTTTTCATAATTGACTACGAGGTTTTTTGAAGGATATTAAATTTTAATGATTGATATTAAATTATTTATTATCACTTATCATTCATTTATTTTTTACCTTTTATTAAGAAATAAATGAATGCAAGTGCAAATACCAATAGAAAAAATCCTATAGAAATCCAAAGCGGAGCTAAAATCCAAAGCCATGACCAAGCAATAACTTCAAGAATCTTTAAAACGACCAATGTTGTTGTCGCTAAAAGTAGAAAGATAATTGCTAAACCGATTATTCCACCTTCTTTATCTTCTTTTGCTTTTTTATAAGCGTTCCAAGAATCCTTAAAACCTCTAAAATAATTTTTCACTTTTTTAATAATCTGCTTTTGGACAAATTGCTTTGCCTTACTTATCAAATTTTCTTTTTCAACCGTCGTTTCTTGATTCGGCCCACCGATTACCGCTGAGTAACTTGCACCATAACTTATCGTATTTAACACCAGTGTCAAACATAATATCATCAAAATACTTAAGGATAACTTCATGTTCATTTTAGTTTTTAGTTTTTAAAACTCAAGATTCAAGCTTTCGCTTAATTTAGTACT
>CAWVWD010000365.1:0-5004 GCA_963933585.1 uncultured Saprospiraceae bacterium | reverse complement strand
GTCGCCTTTTGTTTCGTGACACTTTTTAGTACCAATTCGATAGTTCTCCCGCTTAGGCTTTTCTTAATTTTTACATCATAAATACTACTGTTTACTTCAAATAAGTGTTTTTTCTGCTGCACCTGCTTCAGAATCCAATTATTAGGATCTAACGTAATATCTTTAATCTCTTGTTTGATTCTAAAAGTATGATTTTGGATGTAAGAATTATTATTAATTACAATAATCGTATCCTGGAATTCTAAATCCAATAATAACTCAATCGGCATATTAAAAACTTGATTAATCTTTGCCACTTGTGTTTGACGAATAATGAACGTCACGTCTAAACTTTTCGGATTTTGATAAAAAGAATAATTATAAATTGGAAAACCTTCTTTATACAACCATTGATTGAAAAAAGCATCAAAATCATAAATACTTTTTTCTTTACAAATTCTGACAAAATCAGCAGTAGAAGCATTTTTCCCTTGATAACGATTAAGGTATGTTTTTAAAATATCAAAGAAAATATCATCACCGACAATTCCCCTCAACATGTGTAGCATATACGCTCCTTTATTATAAATAATGCCTGAAAAAACTTCAAAAGGATTTTCCGTAGCTTCTCCATATATCTTTCCACCTCCGTAATAAACTCGCTTTTGAATACTTGCCTGGTAAGCATCCTTGCCATATCTATGTTCATCCCAAAGTACTTCTGCGTAAGTTGCAAAACCTTCATGAAGCCAAGCATCTTGCCATGTTTTAGCCGTTACACTATTGGCAAACCATGAATGAGCTAACTCATGAATCATCGTGTAAAATCGGCGATGCGTTAGATTTTCAACGATCGGACAAGTTTGTGTCTCGATTCCACTATAAAATCCAATCTGAGCAAAAGCCATTTGCTCATCGGCATAGGGATACGCTCCAAATTTATCAGAAAAAAAGGTAAAGACACTTCCAATTGAACTCATTTGCGTTAATGACGCCATATAATCTTCATTAAAGACATAGAAATCAATCGAAAAAGGAGTTCCTACTGAATCATTAACTTGCTCCGTTTGTTTTTTGTAATTAGAAATGGCGAAGAAAATATAACAGGGAGCGATTTTATGACGATGTCGCCACTTAAATACTTTTTTATGTTGCGACAACTTTAATTCTGTTTCTAATTTTCCATTAGATAGAGCGATTAATGGAAAATCATTAATCGTCGTATCAGGAATTACAATATCAAAAAAAACAGAATCCACTTTATCTGAAATTATATCATTACAAGGCAACCAATAATGTGTCAAAAAAGGCGTGTTAAGTGTCGCAATAACTGGTTCATGATTACCATGATTAGCATAAACTAAACCTTTTTTGATACCGTTTTGATCAGCAACCTGTGGTTTTCCATGGTAAGTGATTTCTATAGTTGTAGACTTATCCGCTAAAATTTTTTGAGGAAAAAGAATGCCTAATTTCTTTCCTTTACGAAAATACCTTAAAGTCGTCGATTTCTCTTTTATATTATCCACTTTTAAGTTTTGATGTAAATCTAAATAAACCGTATCCGAGGGGAGGGAAACATTAAATTGACAAATAACTTTTGCGGAATATTCGCTTTCGTCTAATCCTATATCTAAATAGATATGATAAAAAGAAACGTCTAAAACGCTTTCTTTTTTCACATTTAAACCTTCAGAATCCACCACTGAATTTCTATGGTCTGTGCAGAAACTTAAAAATATAAATATAAATAATAATAGCACAACTGAATGAGAAATGCTCCATCTTGTTAGATTTTTCATAAGGGTAACAGATAATTTATTTAGATTTTAATAGAATATTAATATCAAAGATACTCCGAATCAATATTACGCAATATCTTAAAAATGATGGATATTTGAAGAGTATCCATCTTGAAATTGTAAAAACACTCAAAAAATCGAAGGAAAAATTTACTCGCTTGTTAATATTATTTATTTCATATAAGAGATTCAAACTTTCAGTTAATGATATAAAATAAGAAGCAGCAATTTATGATTTATCTATTTCTTATCAGAAAAACACTATAATTTCCTTCTGTGATGTAATAAATTGTAATGTTGTAATGTATTAAATATTTACACAATATAATAATGTAAATAAAATGTCAATTCATAAGAAAAACGACAAGTTATTACGAAACCAAAAGCGGACAAATACTGCTAAGTCATAGGAATTTTGTATTTTTGCGAGCCTCAAAATAGAAAAAGGTTAGGGGTGAAATATTAAAAGCAAACATTGAATTATTTAAATAAATAATATGAACGTAGGAGAAAAGATAATTCCTGTTGACATTGGTACAGAAATGAAATCCGCTTACATTGATTACTCAATGTCAGTTATTGTATCAAGAGCTTTACCAGATGTACGAGATGGATTAAAGCCTGTTCACCGCCGAGTTCTGTTTGGAATGTCAGGTTTGGGATTAGTTTACAACAAGGCACATAAGAAATCAGCAAGAATTGTCGGGGAAGTTTTGGGTAAGTATCACCCTCATGGTGATTCTTCTGTCTACGATGCGATGGTTCGTATGGCTCAAGATTGGTCATTACGTTATCCGTTGGTTGATGGACAAGGAAACTTTGGATCGATGGATGGTGATAGTCCAGCCGCAATGCGTTATACAGAGGCGAGATTAACCCGAATTAGTGACGAAATGTTGTCTGACCTTGACAAAAATACGGTTGATTTTAGGTTGAATTTTGATGATACTTTAAAAGAACCAACGGTTTTACCTTCTCGCATTCCGAATTTATTAGCAAATGGAGCTACCGGAATTGCTGTCGGTATGGCGACAAATATGCTACCGCATAACTTAACAGAAGTTATCAATGGTACGATTGCTTATATTGGGGATAATGATATTGACACGGAAGGCTTGATGGAATATATCAAAGCTCCCGATTTTCCAACTGGTGGAACTATTTATGGAACTTCAGGTGTCAAAGAGGCTTTTGAGACCGGACGTGGTAAAGTAGTAGTTCGTGGCAAGGCAGAAATTCAAACTTCTCCTTCAGGAAGAGAAACTATTGTAATTAATGAAATTCCTTTTCAAGTCAATAAAGCAAACTTAATTATTAAGATTGCAGATTTGGTAAATGAAAAGAGAATCGAGGGGATTTCCGATATTCGGGATGAATCAGATAGAAAAGGTTTACGCATCGTAGTAGATGTAAAACGGGATGCTAATGCAAATGTCGTTTTAAGTAAATTATATAAATATACGCCGCTTCAAACGTCTTATGGCGTGAATAATATTGCTTTAGTAAATGGTCGTCCAAGATTATTAAACTTAAAGCAAATAATCGCAGAATTTGTAAAATTCCGTGTAGAAGTTGTACAACGTAGAACGCTTTTTGAACTGAATAAAGCAGAAGCAAGAGCACACATCTTAAAAGGGATTTTGATTGCTTTGGATTATTTAGATGAAGTAATCAAATTAATCCGTAGCTGTAAAGATGGCGATGAAGCGAAGCAGCGCTTGATGGCTGGTGAGTTTGCAAAAGATAAAGTAGTCACGCTAAGTGAACTCCAGGCGAAAGCTATCTTAGATATGCGTTTGCAACGCTTGACCGGTTTAGAACGGGATAAGGTTATAGGAGAGTTTGATGAATTAATGGAAAGAATTAATTACTTCAATTCTATCTTAAACAGTGAAGAGTTACAGTTTGATATTATCAAAGAAGAATTAATTGAAATGAGAGATCGTTATGGTGATGAACGCCGTACCGACATTACTTTTGCAGAAGGCGAAATTCGTATCGAAGATATGATTGCTAATGACGAAGTAGTGATTACAATTTCTCATTTAGGATATGTCAAACGTACCAAATCTGACGAGTATCGTACTCAAAATCGTGGTGGGAGAGGAGCAAAAGGTAGTAAAACCAGAAATGCAGATTTCATCGAGCATATGTTCGTAGCGAATGTCCATGACTATCTTTTGTTATTCACAGAGAAAGGTCGTTGTCATTGGTTGAGGGTTTACGAAATTCCAGAAGCTAATAAGACATCGAGTGGCCGTGTGATGCAAAATATCATCGAATTACCGAAGGACGATAAAGTGAAAGCATATATCGTAATCAAGGATTTGAATGATGAAGCGTTCTTGGATAATAACTTTATCATGTTCTGTACTCGTAATGGAAATGTGAAGAAGACACAAGTTCGAGCATTTTCTCGTCCTCGCTCAAATGGTATTAATGCGATTACAATTCGGGAAGATGACCAATTGATTGAAGCTAAATTGACGAATGGAAATAGTCATGTATTGATTGCTTCTCATAGTGGAAGAGCAGTTCATTTCATGGAAAGTAATGTTCGTTCAATGGGTAGAACAGCTTCTGGTGTCCGTGGTATTAGAATTAATAGCGAAGGAGATTATGCAGTTGGAATGATTATTATTGATCCGGCGGTTGAGATTAAAAATATCTTGACAATCTCTGAAAGAGGAAATGGGAAACAAACACTCTTAGAAAATTACCGATTAACAAGTCGTGGTGGAAAAGGGGTGAAAACAATGAAAGTTACCGAAAAAACGGGACAAGTAGTTGCACTTAAAGCTGTTTTGGATACAGATCAAGTCATGATTATTAATAAATCCGGTGTTGTTATCCGAATGGCAGTTTCAAATTTACCTGTTTTAGGTCGTGCAACTCAAGGCGTTCGAGTAATCAGGATAGATGGAGATGATGAAATCGCTGATGTTGCTTTGGTTCCTGGTGATGGTGAAGATGAAGATGATGAAAATGTTAATGAATATTTAAATGAAGCGACAGAAGATGATTCATCTGTTACGGAAGAAGAATAGTCTCGTCAAAGAGAAGAGAAGTGGTATACTGAAATAGTATATATTGCTTCTCGTCAGTATAATTAGTACCGATAAAATCATCGGGTTTATATATTTTAATATATGGACTTGATGATTTTTATCAAATTTTAGGCATAAAATATAATATTATGAAAAAAAAATTATTATATAACATT
>CAWVWD010000364.1:0-5021 GCA_963933585.1 uncultured Saprospiraceae bacterium | reverse complement strand
AACTATTGTACCAGCTGACTATACGAACGATTTCTTTTTAGAAGTCATCGATTCCGCAGGGAATAGTATTACGGCAACTACTAAAATTGCTCCGCCAATTCAATTAGATTCTATCCAGACGCAACCCTTAGAAAACGATACGAGTTTGATTATCTTAACTTTTTCAAAAGACGATCCGACAACAAATAACTTTTATCGTAGAATGCAATATCGTACAGATGCGAGTCAGACTGATAGTTTAAAATTCGATTTTGCTATCAACGATGAAATTACGAGTAATGGACAATTAGTACTTGGAGGTCCTCCAATTTTCTCTGTTGGCGATACGATGGTCATTCAATTCATGGAAATCACTGAAGACTTTTACAATTATATCGAAAGTCGGGAAGCACTCGAATCTGCTAATGGTAACCCTTTCGCACAACCAGGTGTCATAAGAACTAACATTATTGGTGGTATTGGTATTTTCACAGGGTTTTCGACAACACAGGAAACCTTTTATTTGCAGTAAATGACAGACGCTTCGCTTGACGATTTTTTGATAAGCGAAGCGTTTATTTTTTGAACTTCATCTATTTTGACAATCCGTAAATTCTTGATTTAGACTGAAACTATTATTATCGAATTGACTATTTAAAATGAGCGATTGCAACCCACTGAAAGAAGTTTGAAAGGTCGTTTATTGCGATTGAGCGAACTTTCCAAATGCTTGATATTTGATATATTATGTCGTGTCTTTTTACATTTAAGTTCTAATTTTATATCATCCTAACAAGTTATGAATTTCGTTTTTTTCGTTTGATTTTCTTCAATTATCAAATCATTAATCAATACAAATCGAATAGCTTTCCTGTATATTTATACTACGATTTTTTTATTATACTTTAATCTCTAATATTTGAATCTGTTTACAAAAAGGAAATTACCGCTAATTTATACCTAAGTATTCGTACTTCACAAGGAGAATTAAACACGGCTAATTTAGAAACGCTAAAAGGATTAAACTATCCTTTAAAACAAAAAAAGATTTATATCGTTTTAGGATATGCTAATATTTGGCAAGAAATACAACGTAAACACCTTGTAAGAAATCGCTAACCAAAAACCATGAAATTCGGGAAACTTTCAAACATAGAAAACGTCGATTTTACGTTACCAACGGACGCTGAAAAAACCACAAATTTACTACATAATTTGCCTTCAAATAAGCAACTTCCTAAAGTTTTTATTGGCTGCACCGGTTGGAGTGAAAAGATTTGGGTTGGACGAGTATATCCAAATGGAACGAAAGCAAAGGAATTCCTTTTTCATTATGGAAAACAATTCAATACGATTGAATTAAATGCCACACATTATCGAATTCCAACACTTTCTACGATTCAGAATTGGCGACAAGCAGTACCCAAAGATTTCAAGTTTTGTCCAAAAATTTCGCAATCGATTAGTCATAGTCGAGATTTGGGAATGGGTTCGGATAACATCAATTTGTTTCTGACTTCAATTTATGAATTGCGAGAAAATTTAGGTTGCTGTTTTATGCAATTGCCACCTTATTTTGAAATTAGTCGTTTGCCAATGTTAGAACGATTTTTAGAAAAATGGTCAAAAGAAATTCCTTTAGCAATTGAAGTTCGACATGAATCTTGGTTTGATAATTCCGATAATTTTAATCGCCTATTTGACCTTTTTGAAAAGCATAATATTTCAACTGTCTCTACAGATGTAGCGGGACGACGAGATGTTTTACATCAACGTTTAACGACAGATACGGCAATGATTCGTTTTGTGGGCAATGAATTACATTCAACAGATTACGAACGTATTGACGAATGGGTAAAACGATTAAAATATTGGTTTGAAAACGGTTTAAAACAAGTTTACTTTTTCCCGCACGAACCAGATAATGTTTTAGCACCCGAATTAGCCGATTATCTAGTTCAAAAAATCAAGTCAAGCTTTGAGGCAGAAATCAGAGGTCCAAAATTGATTGATAAAAATATTGGTCAACAAATTTCTTTATTTTGATTGGTGAAATTAAACCATATCAGTTTTAAAAACCGATATGGTTTCCGGTAATCAATCAAATAATCTTCTAAATCAATGAATTCCCCATCCATTAAATCGGATAAATTATTTTTTAGTCTTTTTATTAATATTCTATTCAACAACACGCACTATTTTTCTTCGCAATACCTTCCGCTTCCATATTCATATTATTATAAACTTACTCTACAGCTAATCTTGATTTTAAACAAATTCAATATATTTATTTAGAATATTAATTATCGAATAATTAATAACGTGTACGGCGATACACTGCACCTCAAACCATTGAAAAACCATAGGCACAAGATGCCGCACATCCGCACACCTTAATTTTGCGGTCATATTATGAATAATTTAAATCAAGACTAACTGACTTTATATTGAAGGATAAAATACAACCAAATAATAAAGAATTGACGACCTAAAAAAGGGTATTTAATTCCTACAAAAAAGACTTTCAAAAAAACTCATTTTTTTTTAAAAAAAACTTGCATTAATAAAAAAAAGCCTGCTATCTTGTCGGCGATTTCAAGGTACAAACCTGTTCTCAAATCAACCATCAACTCTGTAAGAGGAAAATTTTATTTTATACTTAATTGATTATTAACATTTTATATACGAAAATCAGATTAAAAAATTTAATATATTTTTTCACTTTAAAGCCATTCTACTGACCAAAAGTGTCGGTCAATTTTTTACAAAAAATAATGAGAACGCAAACTAAAATTATTGCTCCGGGTTCATTCAATGGAGACAATCACTGGTATCCGAAAGCATTAAATGCTACGATACACCCAATGGTTAGTTTTTTTCTGAATTTAGATAAAGACAGAATAATAAAGCGTTATTGTCACTTACATCCGATGGTAAATCGGGAAAAGTTAGAAGAGATTTTAGCTTATGAATGTAAGTACTTTTTATGGTGCGGAGCTGATTTAATCAATTCTACATCTGCCAGCGGAAAGCGACAAATGGTAGTTATCGAAAATAACTCCTCGCCTTCCGGACAAAAATCTATGCCTTTATTAGATGATAATAAGGAAGAGGGTTCGTACAAATTATTGATTGAGCGAACATTCAAACCTTTATTAAAGCCGAAACCGGGAAGAAAAAAATTAGAGGGTCGGTTAGCCGTTTTATATGATAAAAATCATATGGAAACGTCTGGTTACGCTGCTATTATTGCGGATGTTTTCAAGGAAGAAGTTTTACTCATTCCTTTTTATAATGAAGAAGGGGACGATAATGAACATATCAAAATCGAAGATGGCATTATTTATACCAAAATCGGTGAAGAATGGACCGCACTTCGAGCAGCTTTTCGCTATGTGACGCAACGCCCGTGGAATCGAATTCCATTGAATCTCAAAACAAAGATTTTGAATCCTATCGTAGCGTGTTTGGCTGGTGGACGGAATAAAATGGTCGCTGCGAAGGCGTATAATTTATATAATGCCGAATTACATCAATACGGATTAGAGATTAATATTCCTCAGACAATTTGGGATGTTAGTAAAGAGGAAGTTCCATTTTGGGTTCAAAAAATGGGTGGACAAGCCGTGGTTAAAATTCCTTATAGCAATGCTGGACAAGGCGTTTTTACGATTATCAATCAAGTCGAATTGGACGCATTTATGAAAATGGAATTTGATTATAAACGTTTTATCGTTCAGAGTTTGATTGGAAATTATAACTGGACTTCGACAAGCGAAAAGGGAAAATTCTATCATGTAGGAACGATTCCGAATTCGAAAGGGGAAACTTTTGTCACCGATTTGAGAATGATGGTGAGCACGACTAAGGATGGTATCAAACCGCTTTGTATTTATTCTCGTCGTGCGAGTGAACCTTTGGTAGATCATATTACTTCTGGAAGTGATTCCTGGGCGATGTTAGGAACAAATCTTTCTGTGAAGTTAGGTACGAATAATTGGGATAGTGACTCAAGTCGTTTAATGTTAACGGATAGACGAGATTTTAATAAGTTAGGTTTAGGCTTAGATGACTTAATTGAAGCGTATATTCAAACGGTTCTTTCGATGATCGCAATTGATAAAATGTGCTTAAACTTAATGGGAACGAAAGGTAAATTCAAAATGAGATTGTTTAAATCATTGAATAACGATGAAACATTATTAGAAGAAATTATTCAGGGAAATGAGTCCTAAAAATTGAAATAGATTAGTAGTTTTGTCCCAAATTTTGAGAGAAACTGCTTTCGAAAGTTGCTGCCTGAAAAGTTTAAGGTTGTTATAATTTTTCAATTATTTAGATTTGAAAGGTAGCAAATTTTGAGAAATGAAAAAATTTATCTCTGAGATCAATCACTATATTTATCAAAGAAATAAATTAAATGGAATATAAATTATAAAAATTATTACTTTCACGATTTAATACAAAAAATAATTACAAATAATTACAAATAGAAAATGGCAAAACCAAAAGTAGTCAAAGATTACGACAAATTAACGGAAGATATTAAAGAGCAAATTAAGTTAAATTATCCGTTAGGATTCCGACGAAACTTGATTACGTTTAAGAATATTCAAGGCAGATATATAAGTGCGTTGCCTTTTGAAACAGAGGAAAAACATTATCTCGTCCGAATGACAAAAGCGGAAGCAGTGGAAATCATCGAAAATGATACTGATTATAATGATGATGGCTTACTGAAAAAAGACGTTCGGGAAGATTACGAAGAAAAATATGAAGATAGCGATGATGACGACTTCGACTTCGATAGCATCGCTTCTGATGAACCAAACTTTGATGAATAAAAACCGCTTTTTGGTCTTAACTGACCATAGCAGCCATAGTTCGGAGAATTCCGTCTATGCCCTAATGGCTAAGTTATCGCAACATTCACAATGTATAAAGTTGGATGTTGCGAGCCGTGGGAATTCTGCTAATGATGCCTTTTTTCAGAATTGTGACTCTACGAATTTGCAGGCAGTAGAGGTACACACTGACTTCAG
>CAWVWD010000363.1:0-5056 GCA_963933585.1 uncultured Saprospiraceae bacterium | reverse complement strand
ATTAATATCATACGTGAACATACCTTGAAAATCAGAAAATTGTGGATTATATTCTCCTTTTAAATCCAAACTATTCAATAGATAAGCATTTGTTTTATACCTCGCTCCTAATAAATAGCGAAATCGCTGACGACCCGTTTTATCACTTTTTTTTCGAATACTTCCTTCCACGTGAGCAGAAGCACCTAATAGACCGATTGTTACAGATGCTTGTGTCGTATCAGGAACTTTATAAGTAATGTCCAAAACCGATGACATTTTATCACCATATTTTGCTTGGAATCCTCCAGATGAAAATGATAAATCTCGAATCAAATCCATATTCGGAAATGTCAAACCTTCTTGCTGACCAGAACGAACTAAAAATGGACGATAAATTGCAAAATCATTGACATAAACTAAATTCTCATCATAATTCCCGCCACGAACAGAATATTGCGCAGAAAGCTCATTTGAACTCCGAACACCTAAGAATAAAGTGGGTAACGCAGATTCTAAATTGCCACTTGCAATCGGCAAAAGTTGTAACTGCTTCACCCCCTCACTAATCATTTCCCGTGGACGATTTGCCGTGACCTCTACGGTTTCTTCCGTCTTATACTTCAAGTTTACATTTAGCTCATATTTTTCATCGCTACTTAGATTCAGAGTATCTCGAAACGGTAAATATCCGACATAAGAAACCTGAATAATAACAGCTTTATTCGCAGAAATGCGTAATTCATAACGACCATTATTATTAGTCGTCACACCCCTATTTGCATCCACGATAATCACCGTAGAACCAACAATTGATTCTTTAGTCTCGTTATCTAGGACTTGACCAAAAACAGAAGCAGATTGAGCTTGAATAGTTATAGAAAGTAAAAATAGGAAGGCTGTAAGGAAGTACTTCATTGATATTATTGACTTTAATTTGTTAATCGTTATCTTATTAATAATTAAGCGTTCAGTAAATGTATATTAAAAGTTAGTTGTTTTACGAGATTTTTTGCAGGAAGTAAAACAACTAACCTATAACGGATTTTTACAGATTCACAATTAACTATTCATAAATAACCAATAAAAACCTAAGGGAATCAAGATTATTATAATGGTCAATATCTTTAACCTTTGAACCGTAATCCCCAACAATTTAAACGAATCCAATGTCCGTTCCGATGTCTTTTAATTGTTGAATCGTTTTTGTAGGATTTTCTGTTTTAAAAACACTGCTACCGGCAACTAAAACCCTCGCACCAGCTTTCAATAATGCTTCTGCGTTTTGTAAACCCACACCGCCATCAATCTCGATTAATGTCGAAGCATTCTGAATCGCAATCATATCAGATAAAGCTTTCACTTTTGGTATCGTGCGATAAATAAATTTCTGCCCACCAAAACCAGGATTAACGGACATCAAACAAACCAAATCCAATTCCGTAATAATGTCTTCTAAAACCGAAATTGGTGTATGAGGATTCAAAGCAACACCAGCTTTTGCACCGGTTGCTTTAATTTGTTGAATTGTACGATGTAAATGTGGACACGCTTCATAATGAACCGTGATTACATCCGCACCAGCTTCCCGAAATGCTTCGATATATTTCTCTGGTTCGACAATCATTAAATGCACATCTAAAGGCTTTTCAGACATTTTTTTCATCGCTTTCACGACCATCATTCCAAAACTAATATTTGGAACAAAACTTCCATCCATAATATCTACGTGAACCCAATCGGCTTCACTGTTATTTAACATATCGAAATCAGCCTTCAAATTCGTATAATCCGCTGCCAAAATTGAAGGCGCTATTAAGTGTTTATTTTTCATCGTGCAAATATAGTAACTATAAGTAAAGTTGTGATTAGAGAACGCAGATTTTGCGGATAAAGCGAACTTCTATAATTTTCACATCTCCCGTCAGAAGGAAAATGTGCAAAAATCTACTTTATTTGTAAAGTTCGGATTTTCCAAAAACTCAACTAAATTTTGTCTTTATTTTCCGAAAAACTTTCAGTAGTCCCATTGGAACAATTTTATTTATCAATAATAAATACTTCGGTTTATAGTTGACATAAAAAATTTCCATTGCTATTTTCTCATCGATTTTCTCGATTTTATTTGGATGCTTCAGTGGAAATGAAACACCAGTTGATGCCTTCTGATAACGTTCTAAGCCAACACCTTTTGTGTGTGTCGCCTCTTCATCTATACCAATATTTTGAATTAAGTTGTCCGTCGGTAAAATACTCAAACCATCATGATACAAAATATTACAAAACCAAGCATAAGCCCAGGAATCGTTAACTTTCAAATAGGTATCGTTAAACTTATCTAACATATAACGCTGTCCGCCCCAATCTGAAATTAATCGACTAATCTTATTTTCTTCCACAAAACGAGGGAAGTATTTCAAATGAACATCCCGTTTTTGCCACGCTCTCCGCCAAGTCGCCCATCCCCAAATTAATGCAAAATTAGAAAAAACATAGCTTGTATCGTATTGCGAAAACTTATCAGGAATCAAGTTAGATCCAGATATTTGCATAATTCGGTCATCATCTTTATAGCGTTCCAATAATTCCTCACAAAAATGGAAAAACGAAATATCGGGAACACAATCATCTTCTAAGATAATTCCATGCTCAACGTGTTCAAAAAACCAATCAATTCCGCTACTAACACCTACTCTACAACCTAAGTTCTCCTCTCTAAATAAGGTTTTAACTTCACATTCCCAATCCACTTGATTGATAACATCTTGAACAGCTTTCACCTTTTCCGCTTCCTCTTTTTTATGACTTCTCGCTCCGTCCACACTCAAGAAAAGCTGTTTCGGCTGTACTTCTCGTACACGATTGAAAACCCGCTGAACTTTATCCGCACGATTAAAAGCCACAATTAATATTGGTGTATTCATTTGAAAAAAATTAGGAATTAGAACCGTTATTCAATAATAACAAAGTCTACTTTTTGAGGTGAAATTTTAATATCTCTTATCCAATCTGGCGATTTTTTGAGCAGTAAAGGTAAAGAATTTCCATTGGCTAAAGCTGCACTATCCACTTGCACTATGATTTCAAAAAAATTAGGATTTAGTGTTTCGTATTTGCTTAACCCAACCGTACAAATAACTTTCGCCATCGAAGGCATAATATGAATCGTCGTGAAAGAATCCGTTTGAACTTGAATTGGAACCATCAATGTTTTTTCAGAAAACTGTTCCACCGTCATCATGTAATTGACTTTTGCAGGAATATATTCTACTTGCTTATTTTTTAAGGCCTGAAGATTAATCTCACCAAATTGGTTTTGCCTTAAATTTTGAATTTCTATCTTTTCCGTCTGAATATATTCTATGTCTTGCAACACACTTCTTGGTCCAGTGATTGTCACTTGATTTGGTAATAATTGAATGTCATTAGATAACTGAAACTGAGAAACCGTTTCAATATTTCCATTCATTTTCACATGAACTTGCCTTCTACTGAATTTATCCAGTTTCAAGTTGACTTGATGTGGTGAAATATCTTTAATCTCAATTGTATTGGAAATCTTATCCTGTATTTTATCTTTTAAATCTTCATAACTCAAAAGTTCATCTTCGCTTATTTTCCAATTTAGGGTTTTCAATTTTCCACGAAAAGAGCGATAAAATAAATTCCAACCTTCAGATTCTAAAGTAATATATAAATGTTCAGGTGGTTTTTGGACTAAAATTTTTCCGTTTGGAATAGAAAAATTCACAGGAACTTTAAGCACCGTTTTCTGTTGCTGTGATAATTGAACTAATAACCAAAAAATAAGGGCAATACTCATACAAAGTAAGAGTAATGCCCTTTCCGTTTTTAGAAAATTTTGAATCTCAGAACGTGATATTTTTGGTATCATACGATTGAATTATAAACGATGGAACTATAAATTATTTATTATCAATCCAAAATCTATATTTAATTATCTTAAATTGAAATGAATCGGTATTACAGCAATTTACCTCGATTTCTCGACGATTAAAGCGTAAAATAATTTATAACCTATAATTTATAGCTCAATTTACGCTTCTTCCGTTGCAACGTCACGAGTAGAAAGATCTTTAGAAATAAAATCTTTTTCTACCTTGATATTAACACCCTTTGAAATTTCTAAAGTTACAAGCGTTCCAACCATATTGATAATCTTGCCATGAATACCGGCAGCCGTTATAACGCGATCACCTTTTTCTATTGCCTCCGTAAAAGCTTGTTGTTCTTTCTGACGCTTTGTCTGCGGACGAATCATAAAAAAATACATAACGATGAAAATACCTGCAATCATAACCAGGTTCATCATTCCTAATCCACCTTCTCCTTGTAATAAAATCACTTGTTCTAACATATTGATTCTTAATGTACTATATGATATTGATTATGAATAAAAAATTAAATTCTAATTCAAAAAATACCTATAGTTATATTTGATTTAAAAATAAATTTTATTGAATAACAAACCTGTCAAATCTTTCAATTTCTAATGAAAAAAGATTAATTCGCTTTTTTAATTACATACCCAGTTAATAAAACCTCTGTTTTATATGGATAAGCATTTGATGTTATCGTTACCGGTTTTTGAATTTTTCCACTTTTTCCTGCAGAATCAAAAACAACTGGAATTTCACTTGTCGCTCCTGGCTCAATCCCTTCTTTTGGTTTTTTTGGAACCGTACAACCACAAGTCGAGCGAGCATCCTTGATTACTAAAGACTTATTTCCGACATTCTTAAATTTGAAGCTATAATTAACTTTTTCACCTTCCGAAATTTCTCCAAAATCATAGACTGGTGTTTCAAACTTGATTTTCGGAACATTAACCGTATCAACTTTGCCATCAGCCGTTAATTCATTTCTAATTAAATCCTTATTCTCATTTCCAGTAGAAATCTCTACCAGTTCTTCGCTTTTTTCAATGCCATTATCGCAAGAAATTAAACCAAAAATTAGTACAGGAAGAATTAATAATAACTTATTCATAAGTGCTTATTTTTTAATATTTGTAATTGCGGTTGCAAAAATACGAAAATCGTTATTAAAATAGAAC
>CAWVWD010000362.1:0-5074 GCA_963933585.1 uncultured Saprospiraceae bacterium | reverse complement strand
TGTATCAATGAAACAACTGCTGCTATTTTCAAGAAATGAACGGTATCAACCATTCTATTCTTTTTATCAGATAGAAATTGCGTCTTTTTTCCTGTTTGTTCGGCTTTTAACCATTTCAAATTGGCAAAAATAATCGTAGAAAAGAGGGCTGAATTTAATAGTAAGAAAATCGACATGGCGTTATAAGCGAATAACTGTCCGAGGTTTTCAGCGTGAACATACCAAGATACCGGAAGCATTACAGACCAACGCCTAAACAACATTATTTCGGGCATCGAAGTACCAAACATTCCTAATAAAATGGATACATAAGCCAATGAACTCGCCACTGCAATTCCACTAATTTGTTTAAAATATTTACGATAAAATATAAATACATCCGTAAATATTTCACCATTTGATTTGATGCGATAAAAGTTAATTTCTTCAGATTTCGTTGGTGGTAATTTGGTTTCCTGCAAGTCAGAAACAAAACCACGTTTTCCCTTTCTGTAAGGATAAACTACATAATATGCCAACACAAAAAACAAGCATAATATAATAAAAATCGCTCGAATAGCATCTGGCGTTTCCGTATGTCGAGTTACAAAACCTTCGATAAAACCAGCGATGACAAAAATTGGGAAAATACCTAAAAGCATCTTTACGCCTCGTCTTGCAGAAACTTGAAAAGCTTGAATCCGTGAATATGTTCCTGGAAAAACCAAACCTCGACCAAGCGTTAAACCTGCTGCTCCTGCCAATATAATTGCTGAAATTTCCAATGTGCCATGTATCCAAATCGTCAATAAAGATTCTTTAAAAGCGTACGAATCTTGCATCGCAAAAAACATCTGAAACGCACCAACCATAATGCCATTGTACAACATTACGCCAATCGTTCCAATCATAAAAAATACGCCGCCGACAAACGTAAAAAACGCTACTCGCAAGTTATTTTGTGTAATTGACAATGCTGAAATCAATTCATTATCATTTTTATAAACCGCCATCGGGTCGCCATTCTTAATATTTTCAATCGTCATATCTACGTACATATCGCCCAATATCACCCGAGGAAATTCAGGATTCATGTAAGTAGAAACGGCACCGATTGCAAAGGCGAATAGAAACAAAACAAAAGCAATCAATAAATCTTTTCTCGCCTCAAACATGATTTGTGGTAAATCATCTGTCCAGAAACGTAGAAACTTTCGACCCTTTGTTTTTCTATTTTTATAAATATTATAGAACACCTTTTGAGCAAGGTGATTCAAATAAACTCGAACCGAGCGATTCGGATAAAAAGTACGGGAGAACGATAAATCATCCGTAATCTGAACAAATAAATCACTCAACTTATCAGGGTCTTTTTTATTCGACTCCAAAGTGCGTTCAAATTCCCGCCATTTCTGTTTATTTTGTTCAATAAATTTCGTCTCTCTCATATGTGATTAAGTATGAATGTAAGTAGACAAGCCTAAATAAACGATTTCTGAGAAGGTCTAACGAAAAAATATCCGCTTGAAAAGTATCGTTTATTTACATTCACTTCTTACAATATGAATTATAAACTATTTTACGTTTTTATGCTTTAATGTCAATCAATTTTATTGTAGAATAGTTTAATTTAACTTTTCATATTTTACTTAATTTTCGTTTTCTAAAAATGATTATAAACGAAAATTCAATATTATAATAGGTTCGAATTACATTAATAAATCATAAAAATCATTAATAATTCATATTAAAAGTGGATTAGAATATGAAATAATTCATCGTTTATAATTTGTAGTTCAATAAATAATCGTTTAGGGTTTTTAATCTAAATGAATTATCAACTATCTTAGTTGCCAAATCCGAGTTTGAAAAAATAAAGTTAGCCAATTGAGCATAACAATTCAAATAAAAAATAGTTAATTTCTTATTATATTCTTTATTCGATTGACTTAATCATTAGCAATTATCGAGTAGAGAATACGAAATACCGAATCTCAAAATCATGCGAACGATAGATATAACAACGACTCAGAAAGTCACCATCGAATACGAATTAGCTGCACTCAAAGATAGAATTGTTGCTTTTTTTATGGATCAATTAATTC
This sequence comes from uncultured Saprospiraceae bacterium, assembly GCA_963933585.1. Taxonomy (GTDB): domain Bacteria; phylum Bacteroidota; class Bacteroidia; order Chitinophagales; family Saprospiraceae; genus CAWVWD01. The sequence continues at coordinate 2,990 of CAWVWD010000362.1, read as the reverse complement.
TGTATGCTTTCTTATTAGTCACTTGGCTATTATTTATGGGTGCTTTTGGGATAGATAATGGAGAATTATTTCTATATATCTTTGCAGCTCCTGTATATATATTTTATACACCTGTTTTCGAAATGTTGATGGATGGGCAAACTCCGGGCAAACGTGTTGCAGGAATTAAAATCGTCAAACTTACAGGAAATGAGCCATCGAATACAGATTATCTCATTCGCTGGGTTTTCCGTTTGATTGATATTTGGTTGTCTGTCGGAACGATTGCTGCGATGTTAGTGAGTTCTTCGAATAAAGCACAACGTCTCGGCGGCGTTACCTCGAATACGACCTTGATAAAAGTAAAATTTCAATCTCGTTTTCGTTTGGAAGATATCGAACGCATCAGTTCTTTGGAAACTTACGTACCGACTTATCCACAAGTTAAACAATTGGATGAGGAAGATATGCTGTTAATAAAATCTATTGTTTCTCGTGCAAAACGGTATAACAATCCGGCACACAAGGAGGTCTTACAAGGTTTAGTTGAAAAACTGATTGAGCAATTAGAAATTGACACTCGACCTCGTAATCATATTGAATTTTTGAAAACATTGATTCGAGATTATATTGTTTTGACGAGATAATTTTTCACCACAGAATTTTGGGAGTTTTTTTATACAGTTTTCTAAAAAAAAACTCCTCAAAATCTGCTGTGAATTTCTTAAAAATTTCAAGCGACTTCTCTAAATTAGGTTTTATGCAAGTGTGAAATAATTCCTGATTCCACAACTCGTCCCTAAATTTTGGGATTTTTAATTCCTAACTATTGAAATGCATTAATTCCGGTCACATCCATTCCGGTAATCAATAAATGAATATCGTGTGTACCTTCGTAAGTAATTACAGATTCTAAATTCATAGCGTGACGCATCATCGGATATTCGCCGGTAATTCCCATTCCACCATGAATTTGACGAGCTTCTCTTGCGATATTAATCGCCATATCTACGTTATTCCGTTTTGCCATAGAAATTTGTGCAGGCGTTGCTTTTCCTTTGTTTGCCAATGTCCCTAATCGCCAAGCTAAGAGTTGAGCTTTAGTGATTTCGGTAATCATTTCTGCTAATTTCTTTTGTGTCAATTGAAATCCACCAATTGGCTTTCCGAATTGTTCTCTTTCTAAACTATAACGCAAGGCGGAGTCATAACAATCCATTGCTGCACCAATTGCTCCCCAAGCAATACCATAACGAGCTTTTGATAAACAAGACAAAGGTCCACGTAATCCACGAATATCAGGGAAGACATTTTCTTTCGGAATACGAACATCTTCGAAAACTAACTCCCCCGTAACTGAGGCACGAAGTGACCATTTTCCTTTGATTTCAGGAGTTGTAAATCCTTTCATGTCACGTTCGACAACCATTCCTCGGATTTTTCCTTCTTCATCCTTTGCCCAAACTACGGCAACATCTGCAATCGGAGCATTCGTAATCCACATTTTTGCACCATTCAAGATATAAGCATCGCCATCGTCTCTGATGTTAGTCACCATTCCACTCGGATTAGAACCGTGATCAGGTTCCGTCAAGCCAAAGCAGCCGATGAATTCTCCACTTCCTAATTTCGGTAAATACTTGCGTTTTTGAGCTTCGGAAGCATATTTATAAATTGGATACATTACCAATGAACCTTGAACTGATGCCGCAGAACGCACACCAGAATCACCTCTTTCCAATTCTTGCATGATAATTCCATAAGCGATTTCGTCCATTCCGCCACCGCCATATTCTGTAGGTAGACTAGGTCCAAAAGCACCGATTTCTCCTAATTGTTTCATCATTGATTTTGGAAAAACACCTTTTTCCGCACAAGATTCAATAATTGGACTTACTTCTTGTTTTACCCAATCTCTCACCGCATCACGAGCCATGATATGATCTTCGTCCAATAATTCATCAATATTATAATAATCGTGATTTTGAAATTGATCCGTTTTTGACGCTCGTTGTAGCGTGTGCATTTCGTTCTCTAATAAAACACCCATATTATTAGTTTATTTGTTAATTAGTCTGTCCCGAGAACTCGGGATTAATTGGTTTACTTGTTAATTGATGAAGTCTTAATCAACAAATTAACTATTCATTAGCTCAAAAGTATTGCTTATTTTGGAATTTCTATCTAATTTAGAATTAATAAAAATTAAACAATCGTGTTATTTTTTGTTAAATTATAAACAAATTTGATTTCTTTTTGGAAAACGCCATGCCGTTTTACGCCATGACGTTTTTTTTTAATGCATATATTTTGACACACACGTTAGTTTGTATCTACATTAGACCTACTTTTCTTCTTTTTTCTTTGCCTCTTTCTGAGCTTTTCGCTTTTCCTTTGTGTCGGCTTCCTTTGCTTCTATTTCGGTGTAAGCTTCGATAATATCTTTCACCAAACGATGACGAACTACATCGGAAGCGGTTAATTTTACGATACCAATTCCGTCAATTTCGCCCAACCTTTCTACACTTTGTGCCAAACCGGAACGCTGATGACGAGGCAAATCAATTTGTGTCATATCACCAGTGATGATCGCTTTTGCACTTGGCCCGAGTCGAGTCAAAAACATTTTTAACTGTTGTGGTGTCGTATTTTGAGCTTCATCTAAGATGATAAAAGCATTATCAAGCGTTCTACCACGCATGAAGGCCAAAGGTGCGACTTCTATCGTTCCATTTGTCAAAAACTGATTTAATTTTTCGGGAGGAATCATATCATCCAAAGCATCATAAAGTGGCCGCAAATATGGATCAACTTTATCTTTCAGATCTCCTGGTAAAAAACCTAAGTTCTCTCCTGCTTCTACAGCTGGACGAGTTAAAATAATTTTCTTCACCAATCTGTTTTTTAATGCTCGAACAGCAATTGCAACGGCTGTGTAAGTTTTACCAGTTCCAGCAGGACCGATTGCGAAAACGACATCATTGGCTTCTGAAGATTCAAATAATAATTTT
>CAWVWD010000361.1:0-5077 GCA_963933585.1 uncultured Saprospiraceae bacterium | reverse complement strand
TTGCCTTAGATTCTCAAATTGTCAAAAAGGATATTTACAACCAATTAATTTTAACAAAAATTAAGCAACAGCAAGATTTACCATATGATTTAACAATTTTAGATTCTTTAGAAAAGCAAACCCTTTTTGGTAATATTTTCTATGATATTGACCGTTCAAAATTGACTTGGGCTTACGGTTATCGTTATTGGTATTCTAACCATTATAACTTAACACAATTGGCGTATCAAATCCTTAGAAATGAAAGTGAAAATACTGCTAAACTTGCCGCAATTCGTGGTTATTTCTTAGAAAAACGAACTAGTTATGGTTGGAGAAATACGTTTACAACTGCTCAAATTTTGTCCACGATTTTGCCTGACATGGCGACAACTTCTAATCGTGTAAAACCGAAATTAGTCATCAAAGGCAATACAACCCAAACTGGTACAAAATTTCCTTTTGAAACAACTTTCTATGCAAATACACCTTTAGAAATTCAAAAAACAGGAACGTCAACGATTTACTTAACAGGTTATCAACAATTGTGGAATGAACAGCCAAAATCGAAAAATGATATTTTTGAATTGAAATCAAAACTCATTCAAAAAGGAAAAGTGGTTAAAAAATTGGAATCGAAAACGGCCACAAAAATGATTGTAACCTTGGAAGTAAAACAAGAAGCCGATTATATAATGGTCGAAGTTCCGATTCCTGCTGGTTGTTCTTACGGCGAAAAAAGTAGAAATTATGGTTGGTACGGAAGAGAAGTTCACCGAGAATATTTCCGTGAAAAAACTTGTGTTTTCTATCGAAATCTTTCTGTTGGAACGTATACGATTGAGATTAATTTAGAACCAAGATTTACTGGTGAATATACGTTGAATCCTGCAAAAGCAGAACAGATGTATTTTCCTATTTTTTATGGAAGGAGTGCGATTAAGGAAGTGACGATTGAGGATTAAAAATGTAAAAAAGACCATCATTCTGAAATGAGTTCGGAATGACGGTCTTTTTATGTGTACTAATTTTATAAAAACTTACCGTCCATTACAAAATACTTTGTTTCAGTTCTTTTCTAAGTAAAAGCTGGATATTTGTCAAGACAATTTCGCCCATATTTTTACATTTTAAAAAGATATTATTTTTATGGTGTTGTGCCAATTCATTTTTGAGTTTATTAACTTTTTCGGGATTAGAAACCGTATCCTTAACCATGATTTCCATCAATTCATTGACTCGGTCAAAATCATTTTTGATACGAGAAGCCATTAGACTTCGTTCTTCTAATTGATACTGTCGCATGGTTTCGGGTTTCAAGTGCTTGATTCCCAAAAAGATGATTGGATTATTTTCCTTAAAATATTGTGGCAAATAAAAATTCTTTCCACCTTCGTAAGATTGTTGATCAAAATCTATTGCTCGAATCCGAAATTGCGAACCTTCAATATCTGGCGTAATATCCACAACATAATTATATGCTCGCATATCGCCCAATAATCGAACAAAACAACGTTCGTTAAACTTGACAAATTCTTTCACAATCCGAATTTCATCGAATACCACCATTGCTGGTAAATAATCTTCTACAAAATCTGTTCCTGTGACACCAATAATATGTTCTTCAATCAGCGTTTCATCATCCATCAAATAAATTACATCATTTGGTGACATTAGTTCCTCTAGTTCTAAACCATAAATCCTTGACGCATCTACTCTTTTGACATAGAAATGGTCATAATTATCATTGATTCTATTGATAATTCGAACTCGAAATGGTTGTGTATTTCCAAATGTACAATAGTCAATCCGGGTGACAATTAAGTGTTCCAACGCTTCTACATCTCCATCCGTTTTCAGCAAAGCATAAACTTCCTTCAAGGCTTGATGTACTTCTGACCTTTCGTTTTCATTAAAAAATATCGTTTCCCAAAGTGTATCTTCGCCCTTAAGGTCTAATAGCGGAATCGACATTTGATAATGCATCAAATCCCAATACTGAATCGGTAATTTTTTTAACCGATTATGTTTCCCTAAATATTCATTGAGTTCCTCATTTATTGGGAAACTGACTTTTTTCTTTGATGGTTTATTACCGAGCATTTTTCTGTTGGTGATTAGTGATTGATGATACCAACTACCGATTTCTCGGTAGTTGGTATCACCATTTTCATTTATTTGATAAAGTTAAATAAAATAAGTAATCATATAATGTGTGAATCAAAAGAATCTAACATTTTCGTAGTTTTGAGCTTTTTAAGGAAACAAAACGATGTAATAGTTCAATAATATAACCATCTAACAATCATTTTCTTATGAATACCTTACAATTAGACATTAATGGTACGGCATTATGGGCTTTTTTAGCTTATTTGATTGCTTTATTTGCCATTGGGATTTACGCTTCAAAATTTTCATCAAAAGGGATTTCGGAATATTTTGTTGGCGGACGACAGTTGAATAAATATGTGGTAGCCTTATCGGCAGTCGTTTCTGGACGAAGTGCTTGGTTATTATTGGCATTTTCGGCACTGGCTTATAATATTGGAATTGCTGCATTTTGGGCAGCAATTGGTTATATTCTGATTGAACTTTGGATGTTTTTGTATTATGCTCCGAAGTTGCGACGATTCAGCGAAGTACACAATGTTATAACGGTGCCCGATTTTTATGTAGCGAAGTTTGGGGATAAAAATAATTTACTGCGAATCATCACGGTTCTCGTAATCACTACTTTTATGATTGCTTATGTTTCCTCGCAGTTTGTGGCAGGAGGCAAAACTTTCGCAGCGAGTTTTGATATTAGTCAGACGCAGGGAATCTTGATTTCAGCAGTGATTATTTTACTTTATACCTTAGCAGGGGGATTTTTGGCAGTAAGTATGACAGATGTTGTCCAAGCATTTTTTATGTTATTTTCGTTAGTTGTCGTGCCATTATTAGCGATTTGGAGTGCTGGCGGATGGGAATTTATTCATGCCGATTTATTAAGGCAAAAACCTGATTTTTTCAATCCTTTTTCGATTGCTCTTGGTTCCATCTGTGGTTTTGTAGGAATCGGTTTAGGTTCGTTCGGAAGTCCGCACATTATGGTTCGTTATATGTCGATTAAAGATGCGGATTCTTTTAAGACCGTTGCTATCGTTGGAACATTTTGGAATGTTATCATGGCTTTGGGTGCTTTATTTGTTGGTTTCGCCGCACGAGTTTATTTTCCAAGTATCGGTAATTTACCGGCTGGAGATGTTGAAAATGCTTTCCCGACTTTAGCGAAGTTGATTTTAAATCCAACTGTTTTTGGTATCGTCGTCGCTTCGATCTTTGCAGCGATAATGTCCACCGCTGATTCGCAATTATTAGTTGCCGCTTCTGGTTTAGTTCGAGATATTTATCAAAAAATCATTAAAAAAGAGGAAGAAATTCCTAATAAAAAGTTGATGCTTTATAGCCGGTTGAGCGTTCTCGTAATGGTTATTCTTGCGTTGATTTTAGGTTTTGTTGCTGAAAAGCAAATCTTCTGGCTGGTACTTTTTGCTTGGGGCGGGTTAGGTGCAGCGATTGGTTCGACCTCTCTGTTAGCTTTGTTTTGGGATGGAATGACTCGACAAGGTGCAATTGCAGGGATTTTGACTGGAACATTCAGTATTTTTATATGGAAAAATGTTCCATTTTTAAATAATATAATTTATGAATTAATACCAACTTTTTTTTTAGCAATGTTGGTGACAATTTTGGTATCTAAATTTTCTCAGAAAGATTCTGATTAAAAATTTTCTCCCGCAGATTTCGAAGGTTTTTTTAAGCTGGAAGACATTTTTAAAATATCTTCCATTTATTTAACGACAAACCGATATGGTTTGATGAAAATCTATATAATCAGCGAAATCTGCAGGAGCATTTTACATTAAAAACGTGATAGAGATAATAAAGCAAACAGCGATAAATACGATTAATATTGAAGCGAAAGCGATTCAAATTTTGACGCAAAGTATCAATGAGGATTTCGTAAACGCAATTAAAACGATTTTTCAATCTAAAGGACGATTGATTGTTACCGGAATTGGAAAAAGTGCGATTATCGGACAGAAAATCGTGGCGACTTTGAACTCGACGGGGACACCGTCCATTTTTATGCACGCAGCTGATGCGATTCATGGTGACTTGGGAATTGTACAACCTGAAGATATCGTTTTGTGTATTTCTAAAAGTGGCGAAACGTCAGAAGTCAAGGTTTTGATTCCGTTTATTAAAAATTTAGGAAATACGATAATTGGTATTGTTAGCAATGAAAAATCATATTTGGCTCAACAAGCGAATTTCTTTTTGCATACGCCGATTGAACAAGAAGCTGATCCAAATAATCTCGCTCCAACGACCAGCACAACGGCTCAAATGGTAATGGGCGATGCGTTGGCAACTTCGTTATTGGCACTCAAAGGTTTCACACCAAAGGATTTTGCAAAGTTTCATCCTGGCGGAACTTTGGGCAAACAGATGTATTTGCGGGTCAGTAATTTGTATCCAAATAATGAATTACCAACCGTTTACTTAGACACACCTTTACGGGAAATTATTATGGAAATGACGACTAAACGACTCGGAATGACCGCAGTTTTAAATATTAATAATCAATTGATTGGAATTATCACAGATGGTGACTTACGTCGAATGTTGACGCAAAAAGCGGAAGTTGCCCATCTTTTGGCGAAAGATATTATGAGCGAAAACCCAAAAACGATTGATGCGAATGAATTAGCGGTGAATGCATTGACTTTGATGCGAGAGGAAAGTATTACGCAATTGATGGTTTTGGAAAATGATAAATATGTGGGCGTGATTCATTTACATGATTTGATTCGAGAAGGTTTAGTTTAATTAGGAGTTAGAAATTAAAAAAAATGAACGACTTACGTCATTCTGATTCTAATCAGAATGACGTTCTTTTTCATATTTATTGGCATATTTATTAAAAGTAGTTGAATCTCTTTTTTGATAAAGTGGACTAATTTTTAAGAAAAAATTGCTCTTGTGATTTATGCCTTTAAATTTTAAGTTTATTTAATACTATTGAAAATAGTATGTACTAAAATCTTTACGG
>CAWVWD010000360.1:0-5078 GCA_963933585.1 uncultured Saprospiraceae bacterium | reverse complement strand
CAAAACGACAATTATCGTATCTTTTTTAGCATCATACTCTTTTAAATAATAATGGGCCGAAACGCCTGAAGCGTGATTTTTGCCTTCTGTTTTGGTATTTCTTTGCCAACCATCCATTCTGTAGGTTGGCTTTGGTTGAAAGAGTTTGAACGCACCAATTTTCTCATTTTTCACTTGATGAATTAGTGTCAAATCATCAATCATCCAAAGGCTTCGACCTTGTGTTGCTGCGATTAACATATCGTCTTTTATCGTCAAATCGGTAATTGGAACAATCGGCAAATTCAACTGAAACGACTGCCAATTTTGTCCATCGTCGTAAGAAATATACATCCCAGCTTCCGTTCCTGCATACAACAAACCTTTTTGGTTTGGATCGCAACGAACAACTCTTGTAAAGTGGTTTTTATCAATTCCGTTCGTGATTTTTGTCCATGTTTTTCCGTAATCGGAAGTCTTGTATAAGTAGGGTTGAAAGTCACCAGTTTTATATAATGTTCCTGCGATGTACGCCCCAGCTTCATTGTGCGGATCCGGTTCGATGCTGTTAATCATTAGCCATTCAGGCATATTTTTCGGGGTAATATTTTCCCAATTTTCACCGCCATCTTTGGTAATATGAACTAAACCATCATCCGAACCAGTCCAAATTACACCTTCTTTTAAGGGCGATTCCGCAGCAGCAAAAATCGTACAATAATATTCTACACTTGTATTGTCTTTGGTAATTGGTCCGCCAGAAGATTGCATTTTTGACGTATCATTTCGAGTCAAATCAGGCGAAATAATCGTCCAAGTTTGTCCTTCATTTTCCGTGACGTGTAAGTGCTGCGAACAAGTGTATAACTTCTTCGGATTGTGTTGCGAAAAGAAAATCGGGAAATTCCACTGAAAGCGATAACGCATGCCAACGGCTCCGTGTCCCATCGGATTGTCAGGATAAACATTGATGGCACGACGTTGTTTCGTGCGATGGTTATAACGAGAAAAATAACCGCCATAACTGCCACCGTAAACGATTTCATTATCCGTCGGATCCACGGCAATATGTGCCGATTCGCCACCAGCTGTTGATTCCCAATCTCGTTCTGTAATTGAGCCACCAGTTGTTCGGTGCGGAATTCTTACCGTTGAATTATCTTGTTGTGCGGCGTAAATTCTAAACGGAAAATGATTATCCGTTGTCACTCGATAAAATTGTGCGGTCGGTTGATTGTGATACGTCGTCCAATTTTCACCATTATCAAACGAAACTTGTCCGCCACCATCATCACCAATAATCATTCTATCCGAATCATCCGGAGCAATCCAAAGGTCGTGATGATCTCCATGCGGCGAACCTTTTGCACCAAATGTCTTTCCGCCATCTTTCGATTTAAACCAACGAACATTCAATACATAAACCGTTTCTTCGTCTAACGGATCGGCATAAATTCGAGAATAATACCAAGCTCGCTGTCTTAACTTACGGTCGCTATTCACTTTTCTCCAAGTTTCTCCGCCATTGTCTGAACGAAAAACGCCACCGTTTTCATTTTCGACAATTGCCCAAACTCTATCGCCATTTTGTGGCGAAACCGTTACCCCGATAATTCCTAATGTTCCTTTTGGGAAACCTTTATTCGTAGAAATTTCTGTCCAATTATCCCCGCTATCGGTTGATTTCCATAAGGCACAACCTTCTCCTCCACTTTCCAAACTATAAGGCGTTCTACGAATTCGCCAAGTCGAAGCGTAAATAATCCGTGGATTTGTCGGGTCAAGAATCAAGTCGACGGCACCAGCATTTTCATTGGCAAACAAAACCTGTTCCCACGTTTCGCCACCATTTTTACTACGATAAACGCCGCGTTCCGAAGTCGGTTTATACAAGTCGCCCATTACGGCAGCATACACCAAATCAGGATTTTTCGGATGAATTTGAATTCTCGGAATGTGTTTAGAATTATCCAAACCGAGTGATTTCCACGTTTTTCCAGCGTCCGTCGTTCGCCATATTCCGTAGCCAGACGACACATTTCCACGTACGGTAACTTCTCCGCCACCGACATAAATCACATTATTATCGTATTCACTGACTGCAATCGAACCAATCGAACCGCCAAAAAAGCCGTCTGAAATATTGTGCCATGAGTTACCGCCATCTTTTGTTCGCCAAACACCACCGCCAGCTGCACCCATATAATACAAGTTCGGTTTATTTGAAACACCTGCAACTGCTGCGGAACGTCCACCCCGAAAAGGACCGATATTTCGCCATTCTAAAGTCGAATAGTATTCGGCACTTGAGATTGTAGCTGGTTCGTCTTTTTTCTTTTTGCGTTTTTGTGCGTTGGTTGGTATTGCGAAAAGCGTTGCTAAAAATAGTAATAGAATGTATTTTAATTTCATTGTCGTAAATTATAATTTAGTAAATTAGGCTTGCAAATTATAGATTTTTTTTTGAGAATGAGATTTTGTAGCATATTTAACAACCTCAAGAACAAACGCATCAAAGTCTAATTCTTATAAATTACTTTATTCTGACTTCTCAAAATGTAATTACTCCCGCAAGGCTACCCGTTTATGACAAAACAGCGTGTAAATATTGAGACACAATACATCAAAACTATTCCTATAATTCAACAAATTGAATTATTATTTTCCAAAAAACTACCTTCTCTATAATCCGCTATTTCTTATTTACTCCCCTTCTATACATTGTTCCGGTTAAAATAATAAAGGCATTTAAAAAAAATGTTTAGCCAAATTATTCTTTCAAAAATAACTAAACGCTTTTCGTGAGCACATAAAAAACCTATACTATTTTTTTTCATATATTTGATTATCAACACTTTAATTATTTAATTACGATTAAATGCGTAGGTCAATTAATAAAAATATTATTTTATTTTTAAATAGTCTAAATAAGAATAGGTATATTGAAAACTTGATTCTATATTTGCAGCATCATGTTAATTAGATTTAGTCTAATTAACAATAACGTAAATAATAATATCAAAATGAAAAATCTATTACTACTTGCACTTCTTATTTTTAGTGTAAATATTTTTGCACAAGTGAATACGCCTGCTATTGGCACAGATTATCTAGACCAAACATACTATGCACTTGAAGATGGGTCAATGACCTCAAATCCGCATACTGATTGGGACATTGCGTTCAATGTAACTGCAGGAAGTGCAGGCGTTTTGGTCAATGAAGGCACAGGCTTGTCTTTCATGACAACTTATCCTGAGGTAGGATTATATTTCAATAATGCGACAGATTTTGCAACTGCCGATACAACTGGAATTAGTAAAATTTATAATCCAGAAGTAGAATGGTCCACAGGTGCTTTTAATTCCGTTTCTTCTGGAAGTCCGTTAGACTTAGGTTGGGGAGATTATAACACGACCACACACGCTATTAATGGGACACGTATTTTCTTTATCAAATTAAGAACTGATGTGTATAAAAAGGTAGAAATTCAGTCCCTTATTGCTGGTGTTTATACCTTTCGCTATGCTGATTTAGATGGTTCAAACGAAGTAATACAAACTATTGATAAGGCTAATTATACGGGAAAAACTTTAGCGTACTTTTCTATCGAAAATGAAATCGCTTTAGATTTAGAACCTACACATTGGGATTTGTTATTCACTCGTTATTATACCGATTTAGATAATAATGGCATCAGTATCGACTATTTGGTAACTGGGGTTTTACAAAATAATGGTGTAGAAGTCGCACAAGCTGACAATATTACGCCTACGACTGTTGATTACACAAACTATACAACTGAGTATCGAGATACATTGACTATAATCGGTCACGATTGGAAAGGATTTGATTTTCAATTAGGTTGGGTTATCGAAGCGAATCAAGTCTTTTTTGTAAAAACAGCTACGGATAGTATTTGGAAAGTTCAATTTTATGATTTTGAAGGTACGTCAACTGGTAAAACAACTTTAGAGAAAACGTTTGAAACTGCATTAGTTTCCACAAGTTCAGTATATCAATCTCTTGAAAGTTTCAATGTTTATCCAAACCCTGTAACTGATCATGTCAATATTGCTTTTGAATTAGCGACAGACAATCGCAATGCCATTATAGAAATCTATAATACCGTTGGACAAAATGTGCTTTCTCAAAGTATCAATGTCAATAATGGCTTTAATATCAAACACTTACCAATTGACTTGGTCAGTGGAACATATTATCTAACCTTAAAAGTTGATAATGAAGTAATTACAAAGCCAATATTTGTAAAATAATAATAATAATAATAAATAAAGCCTTATAGGTTTTTAAAAACCGTGAGGCTTTTATTTTAAATTACAATTCAAAATATTGATATGAAAAAAATAAATATTTTACTTTTTCTAACAATAATTATATTCACAGCTTGTCAAAACGAGCCGATAGCCGATGATTCAGCGGAAGCCAAAAGAATAATTTCACTCAGTGGATTTTTAACGGAAGTATTATTTGATTTAGGTTACGGCGAACAAATCGTTGGTACAGATATTACAAGTGCTTATCCGAGCGAAACCGATAGTATTCCAAAACTTGGACATATTAGTCAACTGAACGCAGAAGCTATTTTGGCATTAAAACCTGATTATATTTTTGTAGAGCAGTCACAGATTAATCGAACAGAAGTGTTCGTACAATTAAAAGATGCCGGCATCAAAATTATTCCTATCACGACTTCAAGACATTTAAATAATGCCGTAAATGCAGCAAATCAACTGAAAGATAACCTTGATGTAGAAAAGGAACGAATTGAAGCAATGGCTGAGAAAATTGAAACGGATAGCTTGAAACTGATAGAAATACTATCAAATACAAACAAAAAACCGAAAGTTCTTTTCATCTACGCAAGAGGGGCAGGGAATTTAAGCGTTGGCGGAATAGGAACTACTGCCGAAGCAATTATCCAAATAACAGGGGGACAAAACGCGATTACTTCGTTTGAAAGCTTCAAACCTTTAACTCCCGAAGCATTGATAGAAAATGCACCTGATGTGATTTTGATGTTTTCAAGTGGTTTGGTGAGTTTGGACGGAAAAGCAGGTTTAGCACAAATCAAAGGT
>CAWVWD010000359.1:0-5080 GCA_963933585.1 uncultured Saprospiraceae bacterium | reverse complement strand
GTGCTGAAAAAGAAATCTTATTATTTTTACTATAATTAATATTGTCATTATCAGTTTCAAAACTAAAATTCTTCAAATTCCAGCCATCTGTATTTTGAAAATCACCATTCGGATGATAATCAACTTGCCAATCCAAAAATAAAGGCGACCAAGTTGGTAAGCATTTTGAAAATGCTCGAAGTGATGGACGTTTTCCTGTGAAACCAGCCAAAGCTGTCAATTTATCTGTATTTAATTGACGATAAATTTCATCATTCCAAATCAGTGTTTGTTGTTTTTCAATACTTTCTGGTGTCGTTTTTTCTGTGCCGGTTGCTTTTTGATTTAGAAATGTTGAAAAATTCGGATTTAATAGAATAGTTTCTATTATTAAATCTTGAATTTTTGCAGGGATTTTATCTAAATTCGGTAGGGTAGGTGTTTGAAAATTAATGACTTGTTGGCTATAATGTTCTTTTAGTTTTGAAATAATTTCATCGGAAGTTCGATTTGTTAATTCCTTTTCAAAACCATACTTATCAGATGATTTTGCAGCATGAATTAAGATGACAGGTTCATTTGCTTCCCAAAATTTCGGTTGCATTTTCTGCTTTAACTTTGCTTTATTTTCAAATTTAATTTCCAATAAATTATTTAACTCAGACAAGAATTTTTTTCTTTTTTCTGACAACGTTTTTAGTTCAGTTTCAAATGATTGAAACTTATCAAAGAGCGTTTTATATTGACTCTTTAAATCTGATATTTCTGAATTTCTATTCGTTTGAATCCAAGCGGTATAAAGTTCTGTTTGTTTAGATCCTTTGATATTCAATTGTTTATCAAACTCAATTTGTGTGTCGTTTAATTGATTTAACAATGGAATTGCACCGGAATCGCGGAGATTTTCATCAAAATCATTTTGCGGTTCAGTCGGAGTAATCTTCCAAATAGTCCCACCATTTTCGCCATCAAACCAAGCGTCATGAATTTGTTTATCCAATTCAGAAAGTCCGCCGGGTTTATCTAAATTTTCCAGGGCATGATGCTCAAAAGCAGCTAAAAGTCGAGCGGTTTGTTTTGTCCTATTTAAGGTTTCCTGCGTATCCTCTCCCTCTGTTCTCATCTCGTGCTGAACCAATCGGACAAGGGCATCAAAACTTGAATTTGCAATAATAATTCCGCCGATTTTATCTGGTTTTCCGGAGATTGATTTGAAATCATCGCCAGCTTTTCCATACCAATTTATATCATAAATTGCACCATGAAAAATATTATTTTCGGTCGAAATAATATTGGAAGAACGAAATTCAACATTCGGAGTTTCATCTGGATTAGAATACCAACCGGCAACCAAATAAGTGAATTTCAAATTTTCATTTTCAAATTCATTCAAGTCATCGATAAATGAAAAAACATTTTCATTATCGGGCGTAAAACTGTTGAAAGCAGCATTGCCGGCTCCAATAGCCGTTAAAAATAATTCTTCATTTCCTGTATCGCCCTCAAAGTCAGTTAAATCAACCACTTTTCCCAATCGAATAGCAACCATTTTACCATTATTTTCATATAAATAATTGGCATTTTGTGATGGATTATAATCAATAAAATCACTTAAAACCATCCAAGATTTTACAGCGATTTCACCATTTTTATCTAAATGTAAACGATTGACTAACCAACGATTCGGAACTTTATGAAATGCCACATTTTCATTTTCTCCTTGTTCGCCATGACAAAGTTCATCTGGCAAAATCCATTGTAAATGAATACCAGTTTTTGCATCGCCAGTACGTTCCAAAATATCAGAATTTGGAGCTTGAAAGGCTAATGTTTGTTTGTAATCTGCCGCATTTCTCGCCCAAGCGTTTGATTCCGTTTGATTCAAAACATCATCGACAACCAAAGCATCTACAAGGATTGGAATTAGAAGGTTCATTGGTGATTTTTTTATTGAAAATGGTACGTTTCAAATTTATTTAAATAGCTTATTGAAGATTAAATTTTTATCCAAATTCGTCTCAACAATCACTTCCCGACTTTTGATTATATCAATATTCTCATTTACCAATTGAAAAACCTTTGGACTTTGCATCAGTTGAATACCAAACGCTGAAGGCGATAATTGATTTTTGCCAAGTTGATTAGCGATTGATTGCTGTAAAGCGGAAATATTTAATACTCGTTTTTCGACATTTCTAAAATGGTTTTCCCTGACTTTGAAAATGGTATCGGTTATTTTTCCGACTTCGTTTTCCAATTGTCGTAAAGGAATTTCATTATTAATGATTGCCAAAGTTCGACTTTCAGAAGGTGCTTTGATTTCGATTTTTGCAGGGATAGTATCGAATAAAACGAAGAGAATATTAGCGGCTAATCGCTCAATTCGTAGGGTATTTACACCTATTCCATTATTTTCAAAGGCAGAAATTTCCAAGCCCTTATAATTAGAAACGATAGCAGAACGAATTATTAAACCAGAGATTGTTCCTAGTCGAGTTACTTGATTTTCAGGTTGTTCCTTAGAGCTTATTGCACCTAATTTCTTATTTGTGCTTTGGCGAATAATATCGTTCATGGCTTCTTGTAACATCAAATCCCGCTCTGAATGAATTCCAATACTCAACGCACCGTCAAGCATGGCGTTTGTCCAATTTTCATCTAAATAGAACAATCGTAAACTTTCATTTGGCAATAGATTTTCATCTGCGACCAAATTATTAAACGGAATATTTTGCAATAAAACTAATTGAGCCAACCAATCAATAATACTTTCAGGAAATGGATTTTCTGAATTAATATAAGCAGCGATTTGTTCGGTTAATTCCCCTTTTAGTAAGCTAGTTAGGTCTTTTGTCGTCATTTTCGTTTAGGGTTTTACTACGGAATGCTACCGAATAATTTAATTTTTTCCTCATTAATTAATAGAAATTAAATATTTATCCGATTATTTGAATTGTTTTTAAGCGTATAAATACTTACAGAAAATTATGGGTTCAGTCATTCTGGTATCAATAATTTTAATCAATTAAAAGCCGTGTGCGTTTTTAAAACCCACTCGGCCTAATAATATTATCCTTCATTTTTTACTAACTTACGACCTGCGTCCGTAAAGTCTTCCAAGTCTTTTAAAAGCGTTTCCGCTTGAACTGAAAGTTGATTTAAGTCGTCAATATTTTGTTGGATTTTATCCCGTACAGATGATAATAACAATACACGTTGGAAATCATTTCCCTCCATCAAAACCTGCTCCACGGCTTGTATGCTTTTAGCAGCTTCTTCGTATTGTTTCCCCCAAATTACTAATAAATCTTTGTTTTTTCCTAATTCTGACTTACGTAAATCTTCCCGATTAATTCCAATTGCTAATTCATTTAAATGGTCAAAATATGCTTCTGACGATTTTCCAACATCATCAAAATCTCTTTTCATTTTATTATAACGGTTTTGAATATTCGTCCAATCTTTTTCAAAATCTCTTGAAATATCTTCCGTATTTGGTTTCTCTTCTGTAAGAGATTCGTTCGCATCACCGATTGCATCGGAAACTTGAGTCGAAAATTTTTGACGATTCTTTTCAAAATCCTCAATTGATGCACTGAAAACTTCACCCTTCTTGATTGCTTTTTTGGTCATTTTTCCTTTGCAACCGGCGAACGTTCCAACTATTAATAATAAAGCAAAAATTGATAATAATCGTGTATAATTTCTCATTTGATTTGTCAAATTAATAATCTAAAAAACATAGATAAGTCGTCTTAAAGTTTGTTATTTGTCAATCGTCAATCAACAATTAGCAGTCTTCAAATCGACTTATCTGAATACATTTTTAAGAGTTTAAATATAAGGATTTGTCATCATTTTAATCAAAATCTATCAATTCAATATCAAAAAACAGAACAGCATTGCCAGGAATTGAACCTTGACCATTTGCGCCATAACCATATTTTGAAGGAATAAATAACTTTCCTTTTCCACCTTTTTTAAATAAAGGAATTCCGATTCTCCATCCAGTAATTACGCTTTGTAATGAAATCTCCAAAGGAGCGGCTCTATCGAAAGAAGAATCAAATTTAGTATCATCTAATAAGCGACCTTCGTAATGAACGGTAACTTCAGAAAGTGAAGTCGGATACTCAACTCCTGTTCCTTCCTCATCTATAATATACCAAATTCCATCATCTAATCGAATCGCATCATCAAACCAACCTTTGTCAACCAGATAATTTTCAATTTCAACTTGTTGCTCATCGAAAACCTGATCAAGATCTTCATTACATCCCATGGTTACTAATAAACCGATTGAAATCATACTTAATAAAACTACTTTTTTCATTGTTATAATTTAAATTTTAGGTGTTAAGACACAAGTTTTTAAAGCATTGAGGTTTTCGTAATAACGATAAAACTCGTAACGCGTAACTTGCAACTCACAAACCCGATTAATTAATCAAAATCTATTAATTCAATTTCAAAATATAAGACAGAATTCTGAGGAATGGAATTATGATTAGAATCGCCATAGCCTTTTTCAGAAGTGATAAATAATTTTCCTTTTCCTCCTTTTTTAAATAAGGGAATTCCGATTTGCCACCCTTCGATAACATTTTGCAAAGAAGAAATGAACGGCTGTCCTCTATCAATAGAAGAATCAAATTTAGTATCATCTAATAAGCGACCTTCGTAATGAACGGTCACAGTTGAAGAAACCGTTGGCGTATCAATTCCTGTTCCTTCCACATCTATCACGTACCAAACACTGCTATCTCCTATTGGAATCGCATCATCTAGCCAGCCATTTTCTGCCAGGTAATCTTGAATTTCGATGTTTTGCTCCTTGAGGATAGAAACGGAGTCATCGTTACATCCGATGCTTAATAATAAACCCGTTGAAAGGATAATTAGTAAAATTATTTTTTTCATAGCAATAATTCAAATGTGAAGGTTTGCACCTTGCCTTTTTTATGATTTCACAAAAATAGTTAGTTTTCATCACTAATTATGGATAAGTATGAAGTGATATGAGGAAAACAAGGTCAAAGAAACGTATTTTTGTAAAAAGAAAATACGTAAATGAATAATATTGCAACATATCAACACATAA
>CAWVWD010000358.1:0-5094 GCA_963933585.1 uncultured Saprospiraceae bacterium | reverse complement strand
TGCCCTTGTAATATTCTGATGTATAGAACAGAATGATTTATTGAATTAAGTAATCAAACGAGATAATTAGGTGCGTTTGCTCTTGTTTAATTATATCGGATTATCTATATCTAAATCTTACATATCATCAATACTTCGTGTGGATGTATTCATGTGTTTGCAATAATAATATGACAATACGGGAATACATACACACAAAAAACAACCTCAAAAAAGTTAGGATGTTATGGTAAATTACCTAAATTGACAAAGAATCCAATTAACGAATTAACGAAATAACAAAACAATGAAACAACTCAAATTAGAAATTGCGATAGAAATTATCAAACATTATACAGAATTGTCAGCCGTTGAACAGGAACTTTGTGAAGCTGCAATATTGGCGAAAGCCAATGCATATGCGATTTATTCTAACTTTCAAGTTGGCTCGTCGGTCTTGTTGGAAAACGGAAAAATCATATCAGGAAGTAATCAAGAGAATGCGGTTTATCCATTGACATTGTGTGCGGAACGAGTAGCGATTTTTGCAGCAAGTCATCAATATCCAATGATGAAATTCAAAAAAATAGCAGTTGCAACTTCTTTTAAGGAAACTGAAAATGAATTAGCGATTTTTCCCTGTGGCAGTTGCCGACAAGTGATTCGAGAGCAGGAAGTTCGGTATGATTCGCCTATCGAAGTTTTGGTTATTGCGGATAGTGGAAAGGTTTATAAAATGCCTTCTATTCAAGAAATTTTGCCATTCTCATTTGATAAGACAGCATTATAGGTGAAATCAAGTATGAAAGTATCAAAAAGACGATTACATTCATTATATTCGTTCAGTTGGTATGCCTTTCTATCACTTATATTCAAAGTGAATATTTCTATAAAAAAGAGGAAGTGACGTCAAGTCACCTTCTCTTTAACCATTCATTTAAAAGAAAGGGTTTTGTATTATTCTACTAAATATTATTCATGGTTTGTAATATTTGTCATTGTATTTTTTGCAATGACTTCAGTTGTTTTTGCACAAAACAATTTCACGCTTGATGTACAGCATTTTGGCATAGAAAAAGGTTTATCGCATCGGCAAGTTCATTGTGCTTATCAGGACAAACGAGGATTGATGTGGTTTGGGACAAACAATGGCTTAAACAAGTTTGATGGGCATCATTTTGAATGGTTTACGTGCAATAATAATAATTTACAATCTAATGTGATTGAACACATTATGGCTGATTATGAAGGTAATATGTGGCTGATGTATGGCTCAACGAAAGTTTATTCAGCCGATAATCCGAACCTTAAAAATATTGATATATTTAATCCTGTAACAAAAGATGTGGAACCGTTTACGGCATTTTTTGCTGCAAAAACTCAACTCACCCCTCAAAGTATTCATAGTTTTACTCAAAATGATAAACAAGAAATCATTTTATTGACAAAGCGTTTTCAATTAATTACTTATACGAATAAAGGAATATTTACGACGACAGATCTAAGTCAGAATTATCACTTTATCACTAATTTTCATTGGTCAAAGAATGGTTATTTATGGTTTCAAGGACGAAAAGAGAACCGTTTGGATAGTCCACAATATGTGATTGCATTAGATGAAAATGGTCAAGAAGTACATGCTTTTCTAATGGAGTCAGTTAAGAATTTGAGGACTTTTTTTTATGAGCAAGTGAATAGTACCAATGAATATTGGATGAATATCGATGAGTCCGAAGAAGATAATCATAAGGTATTGGCATTTAATGAAGTGAGGAATGATGGAAAGTTAATTCAATCTCAAAAGGGCAAATTTGAAGGTTTGAACCTTGACTTTTCAGACTTCGGAAAGATTGCTGGAATGGTGGATGATGGTGACCTTATTTGGATGTTTTCTACAGCAGGTTTTTATTTATTGAATAGAGAAAATAAGGAGATAATTCGGTTAGATGAAATATATGAAGATATTGGTTTTGCTTATCAAATATTTATTGATAATCAAAATCAAACTTGGGTATGTACAGATTTTGGTGTTTTTTTAATCAAAATTAAACCGAATTTATTTTCTAAAATGCTCTATTCGGAGGATGGATTGAATCCAATTCGAGGTATGACGATGTTTGATAATTCACTCTTTTTGGTTCGAGAAAAACATAGTAATATTTGGAAATTAAATCTTAGTTCAGATAATAAGAAAATACTGTCGCAAGAAATAGCTATTGATGAATCGATTGGTCGAAAATTACCATTTTTAGAGTATTCTTATGCCTTATTAAAAAGTAGGGACAATCAATTATTAAATGCCAACCATAAATGCTTCTCTAAATTAAACCCGGATAATTTTGATTATCAGTATTGGCAGGTTAAGAAATCAGATAAGAAATTCGGTCATATTTGGTCAATTTATGAAGATAAATATGGTAAATATTGGTTTGCTTATGGTACAGGATTTTTGGGTTATCTTGAAGATGGAACGTATCAATATCTGCCTAAATTAGATTCTACGATTGTTCCATTACAAACGTATCAATTTTTAGAATATAAAGATGATGAGGTACTTCTAATGACAAAAGGCGGCATTTTCGTGTTGGATATACGGGTGAATCGTATTAAAGCAAGATATTGGCGGGGTGGAAAAGGGAAATATTATTTGCCACAGGACGAAATTTTTCATGCTTACCTTGATAAAGATAATTCGCTTTGGTTAGCTACTAATAATTACGGATTGGTTCATTTTAATCTCGATGACGGTGGTTCTGAAGCGTTCACACAAGCGGATGGATTGGCAAATAATATCATTTATGGAATTTATGCCGATGATTTCGAGAACCTTTGGTTTTCGAGTGATTACGGAATTATGTGCTTTAATAAAAATACGAAACAAGTGAGTTCTTTTCAGACTCAAAATGGAATTACACACAATGAATTCAATCGAGTTTCACATTATCAACATGAGGATGGAACGATATTTTTTGGAAGTTTGAATGGGATTACGGTTTTTCATCCAAAGGATTTTCAGTTGAAAAATACCCAATGGAAAATGCCTTTAATTATCACAAAGTTTTACGAATTCGAGGGTAATAAAGGAAGGCAGATTGATAAAACGCAGGATTTGTTAGCGAATAAGGTTATTACTATTTTGCCAAATAATTTATTCTGTAGATTAGAATTTGCATTATTGACTTATGAAAACGCAAACAAAGTTCGCTACGCTTATCAGATTGAAGGATTGGACGATGATTGGTTGTATCAGAAAGAAAATTATATTAGAATCAGTCGATTACCTTACGGTAATTATACGATGCGAATCAAAGCTCAAGCTGCAAATGGTCAATGGACGAAGGAATATTTGGTTATAAAAATTATTGTGAATCGTCCGTTTTATCAGACTTCAGTGTTTATTGCATGTTTGATTTTGTTCCTTTCTATATTTAGTTTTATAATTTATAAATGGCGAATCTCGACCTTAGAAAAAGGACAGCGGGAATTGGAAAAAGTGGTGGAAGAGCGTACGGCAGAGATTCGGGAAGATAAGATTACGATTGAAAAACAGGCGGAAGAGTTAAAATTATTAGAAGCCCTAAAATCAAGGTTTTTTACCAATGTTTCTCACGAACTCCGAACGCCTTTGACGCTGATACTCGGTCCAATTAATAGTTTATTAAAAAAGGAGTCAAGGGATGAAAGTGATTTAAAATTATTGGAATTGGCAAAACGGAATGGGACGGAGTTATTAAAACTGGTCAATGAAATACTGGATTTATCTAAATTGGAAGAAAGTAAGTTAGATTTGAAAATTGAATCAATGAATCTTTATAGACATTTAGAGGGAAAATTAAGTCAGTTTTTCTCTTTTGCTGCAAGTAAAGGCATTTCGCTACATATTGATTATAAACTGAGTCGAGATTTAGAATTGAGTTTGGATATTGAGAAATCAGATAAAATTATGATTAATTTTCTGTCCAATGCTTTGAAATTCACACCAGAAGGTGGTTCCGTTACATTGATTGCGAAAGTGGAAAATGAGGCGATTATTTTTATGGTGAAAGACTCCGGACAAGGTATTCATCCGGAAGACTTGCCTTTTGTATTTAATCGTTTTTATCAATCAAAACATACGAATCGATTAGGAAAGGGCGGAACAGGAATCGGTTTATCGCTTTGTAAAGAGTTGGCGGAATTAATGAAAGGTGAAGTTTGGGTAGAAAGTGAATTCAGAAAAGGCAGTACTTTTTATTTCAAATTACCGATACAAAAATCAGAGGTTGCACAACAGGTTCAATCAAATAATAAAACGATTTTCCCATCGCCGTTGACTTTTGAATCATCAGAATTATTGATTTCGGATTTGTCTATGAACAAGGAACCGACCATTCTTTTGGTGGAAGATAATCGAGACTTACAAATGTATATCCAGCACATTTTAGAACGTTATAAAGTGATAACTGCGGACAATGGCCGGAGAGCTTTGGACATTTTGGAAACGACAACGGAATCCATTGATTTGATTATCTCTGACCTAATGATGCCTATAATGAATGGTTTTGAACTTATTGAACAATTGAAAAATGATGATAAATATCGTCATCTACCAATGATTATGCTAACCGGAAAGGCAAGTGTAAAAACAGAATTGAAAGCACTGAGAATTGGAATTGATGATTATATGTTGAAACCATTTAAAGAAGAGTTACTAATCGCTCGAATCCAAAACTTGCTGGAAAATAGTCGAATGAAAGTAAATTTATTGGAAGAAATCGCCAGTGGAAAAGGGGGTCTTATGAAGGAAGAAAAGGTAACTTTTATCTCTTCGGATGATGCAAAATGGTTAGTAATACTCGAAAGAATGGTCTTGAATAATATTGATAATACGAATTATACGGTGGAGCGTTTGGCAGATGATTTATTGATGAGTAAGAGTTCATTGAATCGACAGGTGAAAAAAATAGTTGGGCTTTCGCCTAATAAATATATGGTGGAAGTTCGTTTACAAAAAGCTCGGGAACTACTCGAAAACCATGAAGTAAATTCGGTAAAAGCAGCTGCTTATGCAATTGGTTTTTTGAAAACAGATTATTTTTCTAAGATTTTTCAAGAGAAATATGGTATTTCTCCATT